>CBDVAD010000502.1:0-2877 GCA_965371875.1 uncultured bacterium | reverse complement strand
CCTCTTTCAGGGATATTATTCGGATTAATTCCATTTTCCGCTTTATGGGGACTGACAGGCCTGATAATTGCAATATTCTTCCTTAATATATTCAAACAGGCTGGAAGGGGTCCTGTAGTTGCACTTATGCCGGATACAATTCCCGGAGAATATAGATCTGAAGCTAATGGAGTTATCAATACCATGGCAGGTATCGCAGCTATTGTCGGAACCGTCGGTCTTGCCAAATTAATGGATGTAAAGATAAATCTTCCTGGAAGAGGACCGACAGATGAGATCCTCTCATTTCCTATAGCTGGTATTCTGGTTATTTTAGCTACACTTATCCTCTTTATTTTTGTCCATGAGAAACAAAGATCTGAAGATACTGAAGAAAAGGTAAAGATATCCGAATCTATTAAATTAATATTTTCCGGTACAGACAAAAGTGCATTTTTAATCCTTATTTCACTCTTATTATGGTTTCTTGGATATCAGGGAATACTCCCCTTCATTGGCCTCTATTCCAAGGAAATTATTGGTGTTTCTTCCGGAACAGCCGGGCTTGCAGCTGGAATGGTAGCAATATCATACGCCTTGTTCGCAATCCTGAGCGGCATTATTGCCCATAAACAGGGGCGAAAAAGAACTATCCGTTTCTCTCTTATTATGTTAACACTTATTACTCTCCTTCTGGCAGCTCACCCTGCCTTAAGCCGCATTTTAGGATTCTCACAAACTCCTATGCTAATAAGCTTTTTTGTACTACTGTTTATATTCGGTACATTCTGGGTTTCTGTTGTCACAAACTCATTCCCAATGCTATGGCAAATGGCAAGCTATGGAAGTATGGGAATATATACAGGGCTTTACTATACTTTTTCACAGGCAGCAGCAATTGGAGCACCTCCTGTTACAGGTTTTATCATAGACATCTTCGGATATCAGGGAATTTTTATTTTTGCATCAATCTGTATGTTCGCAGCCTTCCTCATAATGGGCAGGGTTTCAAAAGGTGAAGCAGAAAAAACAATTTAGTTTGCATTGTAATAGTTAATGGAGGAACATTGTTACTATGAAATCAACAAAAATAGTATGTACAATAGGTCCTGGCAGTCAGGATGAAAAAATTATGCAGAAACTGGCTGAAGCAGGCATGGATATTGCCAGGCTCAATATGTCTCATGGATCTTATGATTTCCATAAAACCACCATCAATAATATCCGAAAGGTATCAAAAATAACCGGTAAATTTATTGGAATACTAATCGACCTTCAGGGACCAAAAATAAGAACAGGTAAACAGAGCAAAGAAGTGATTGAACTTAAAAAAGGAGCCTCCCTAAAACTTACAACAGAAGATATTATTGGTGACTGGGAAATGCTCAGTATAAATTATAAACCTCTGCCGGAAGAAGCAAAACCCGGAGAGAAAATACTTCTGGACGACGGAAATATCGAACTGAAGATTAAAAGTATTGATAATGAAATTATTACCTGTGAAGTGATGAATGGAGGTATGATTCGCTCATTTCGGGGTATAAATCTTCCTGACACTCCCTTAAGTACACCGGCCCTTACAGAAAAAGACTTAAAAGATCTTGATTTTGGTCTTGAAAACAATGTTGATTTTATTGCCCTTTCATTTGTACGTCAAGCGGAAGATATAATCGGTTTAAGAAGGAAAATAGAAAAAAAGGGGAAAAAAGCATTTATTATTTCCAAAATTGAAAAACCCGAAGCTATAACCAATATTGACCATATAATAGAAGAATCGGATGGAATAATGGTTGCCAGAGGAGATTTAGGAGCTGAAACATCTGCACAGGATGTTCCCATCCTGCAAAAACAGATAATCAGAAAATGTAATATAGCCCATAAACCGGTTATTACAGCAACCCAAATGATGGAATCAATGATTTCGAAACCTAAACCTACAAGAGCAGAGGCCAATGATGTTGCAAATGCAATTTTTGATGGAACTGATGCAGTTATGCTCTCAGGAGAAACTGCTATGGGTGAATACCCTGTAGAAACAGTGACAGTTATGACAAATATTGCTGAAAGAACAGAAAAAGAGATTAACTATAATGAATTAACTGAAAAATTGTATAACTTATCCGGAGATCCAGGGGATACTGCGGATGCTGTCTGTTATTCTGCATGTACACTCTGTAATACAATAAATCCTGAGTATATGGTAGGTTTCTCAAAATCCGGACGTACAATTGAATCTTTGAGTAAATACAGACCATCAAAACCAATACTCGGAATATCCCCGGATGAGGAAGTCCTTAGAAGACTTTCTATCTTCAGAGGTGTTTACGGTATTAAGATTGAACTGGCAAATTCCAGTGATGAACTGTTTGATCATGCTGATAAAATATTGACATCAAAAGGCTTCTGCTCACCGGGAGAAAAGATTGTTGCAGTAAGCAGTATGCCTCTTACAGGTCAGAATCGAACTAATATGATCAAAATTCATACTGTAACCTGATCAGACATCGCCCTCAGTAGGTACGATACACATAAAAACCAACTCATCCTGACCCTTCTGTTTAAACTGGTGCTCTTTGCCTCCAGGTACAAAAGCAACAGAGTCTCCGGAAACAGGATAGTCTACACCATCAATAAAAATAACACCCTCCCCTTTTACAATATAGACCATATGATCCCATGAATGGCTGTGTTTCGGAGAGAAACCTTCCTGTCCAAGGGTAAACATCCTCATTACATGACTGTCCCAACCCTGTTCGCCACCAATGAGTACCTGCTTCTCTACGTTCTTTATTGTATCTGCTTCAAGCTTTTTCTTATCTATTTCACTTCTTTTTTTTACGTACATCTTTGCTTCTCCTGCTTATTTCAACTATAATATATCATATAGAAATATATGGC
>CBDVAD010000501.1:0-2878 GCA_965371875.1 uncultured bacterium | reverse complement strand
GAGACAACCATTAAGACGCGTGCCCACCTTTGAAAGAAAACCAGCACAAAGTGTGCCCATCCTCAGGAGACAACCATCAAGACGCGTGCCCACCTTTGAAAGAAAACCAACACAAAGTGTGCCCATCCTCAGGAGACAACCATCAAGACGCGTGCCCACCGTTGAAAGAAAACCAACAAAGAGTGTGCCTGCCAGTTCTCGTGGTGTGCTTACGATATCTCTATGGGCACAGGTTTGTATCTGCTTCTACTCCATGGGCACGGCTCCGCCTTTGCCCATGTTACTGATGTTTTAGAACAGGTTTTGTCTTTGTGTATACTGATGGGTAAAGCGAATGTCTCAACCTCACCCAGATGCATACATTCTGTTTAGGATTGCATCTGCCCCTTATTCATGATATTTTAACCCAGATGAAATACTATGTACTTCAGGTTATGACAGGGGAAGAGGAAAAGTTTATTGGTTTGGCAAAGATAAATTTCAAGACAGACCTACCTTCCTTTGATATAGAAGGCAGTCTGCTGTGGCCCAGAAGAAAGCTGACAATTAGAAAAAGTGGTATCAATAAAGAGAGTCTGGCACCTATTTTCCCGGGCTACCTTTTCTTTGAAGCTGAAAATATTACTCCCGATATTCAATGGATCCTGCGGCGGACGACCGGCTTTGTCAGATTTTTAAAGAGCAACCAGAACATCGAGCCAATTGAAGGCCCAGACAAAGAACTACTGCTTCATTTTCTCCACTTTGGAGAGATTGTTGAAAAATCGAATGTATGGTTTGATGAAAACAAAAAAATCAGAGTTTTAAGCGGACCAATGAAAGGGATGGAAGGGAAAATAATTAAGGTAGACAGAAGGAAAAAAAGGGCAAAAATTAGTTTGTCACTTTATAAAGAATCATTTACAATTGACTTCGGGTTTGAAATTCTGGGAAAAGTAGAAGGAAATGAGTAAAACAAACAGAATAATTATAATTGGCGCCGGATTTGCCGGAAAAGAGATAGCAGCAGAGATACTATCAAAAGGAATACTGGGAAAAGTCGTAGCTTTTCTTGATGATAACCCCCAAAAGATTGGTGGTTCAGTACATAATATTCCAATTCTTGGTCCTGTAAACATGGCAAAAGATATAATTAAAGAGATGAATGCCGATGAGGTACTGATTGCCATTCCAGGGGCGGCTGAATCCAATCTTCGCAGAATTTATGCAATACTGCAGGAAGCTGAACTCAAAAAAATCAGGATCCTGCCTAACGTCTCCCAGATTATTGAAGGAGATGCCCACCTGATTCAGACCCGTGAGATAAAGGCACAGGATCTGCTGGCAAGAAAGCCTGTTCATATTGGCCTGATCGAAAGCCTGGAATACCTTAGAGGGAAAAGAGTCCTTATAACAGGCGCTGGTGGAAGTATAGGAAGTGAACTTGCAAGACAGCTTCTTTCCGGAGGAGCAGACCGACTCTATCTATTTGATCATGGTGAAAACAATGTTTATGAAATAGAAAAAGAACTCAGGATTTTACAGGAAGGTGGTGTAGGAGAGGCTTCTACAATAGTCCCGATAATCGGAGAACTTCAGGACAGGGATTTTGTTAAATTCATTATCCAACGCCTGAAAGCTGATGTAATTTTTCATTGTGCTGCTTACAAACATGTACCTTTAATAGAGGAAAACCCGGTTGAAGCTGTAAAAAATAATATATTTGGAACAAAAAATATTGTGGATGCTGCAGTAGAATCCAAAGTCTCCAGGTTTGTATTTATCTCAACTGATAAAGCTGTTTCACCATCAAGCATTTATGGTGCCAGTAAAATGGTTGCAGAGGAACTGGTTCTTAATAATAATTCCAGGACAACAAACTTTATGGTCGTACGATTCGGGAATGTGCTTGGATCAAGGGGCAGTATCGTCCCTCTTTTTACCCGTCAGATAATGAAGGGAGGACCGGTTACAATTACCCATAAGGATGTTACAAGGTTTTTCATGACCATACCGGAGGCAGCTTCCCTGGTATTGAAAACGGGGGGAGTTGGATCAGGGGGAGAGCTGTATATACTGGAAATGGGAGAACCTATTCTAATAAGGGACCTTGCAGAACAGATGATCAGATTCTATGGTTTTATTCCGGAGAAAGAGATTGCCATAAATTATATAGGACTTAGACCCGGAGAAAAAATGGATGAACGCCTGTGGACGGAAGAGGATACAGTTATCAAAACCAGACACCCTGGAATTATTAAAGTAGTTCATAGAACAAGATTAAATGGTCAACTGGAAAGCCTGCTTAAAAATCTTCAGGCAGTTTGCTATTTGGAAAAGGATGAAAATCTATATAGAAATCGTATATACTTAAGAGAGATACTCAAAGAGTACATTCCAAGCATAAAGATGGTTGAAAATGAGCCCGAATACTGATTTTATACCCTTCGCAAAACCTTCCATGGGTGCAGAGGAAGAAGAAGCTGTAATTAGAGTACTCCGAAGCGGATGGCTGACAACAGGGACAGAAGCCAGGCAATTCGAATCGGAATTCAGCTCCTACACAGGTGTCGCAAAAGCCCTTGCTGTCAACTCAGCAACATCGGGGCTGCATCTTGCACTTGAAGCCTTTGGTATTGGTCCGGGAGATAAAATAATTACAAGTCCATATACCTTCACATCTACTGCCGAGGTAATACGTTACCTTGGTGCTGATCCGGTCTTTGCAGATATTGACCCTTCAACATTTAATTTATGTCCCATTCAAACAGCAAAACTACTGGAAAAAGACCCCTCCATCAAAGGAGTAATTCCTGTTCATATAGCAGGACATCCATGTGACATGGATGCATTCCTCGAACTTAAAAATAAATATAAAATAATGCTGCTGGAAGATGCA
>CBDVAD010000500.1:0-2899 GCA_965371875.1 uncultured bacterium | reverse complement strand
CTGCAGTATCGATTGTAAAGGAAACACCTTCAGAAACCTGAGGCATAGCACCATGAGTAACTGTTCCAGGAGTCATATCAAAAAGAGCAATAACATCAGAACCCTTCAAAGTGACTGTCTTTATAGTATTATCAAAGGGAAGAACTTCGTAGATAGTTCTTTTCTGGATATCACCATCACCAATAGAAGTACGGATGCCACCACCATTCTGGAAAGCAAAGTCTGCACCCAGATTCATGGAATTGGCATACCAGAGCATTGAATCTGCAACCATATCTCCAATAGCTGTTTCAACTTTTCTGGTGTTATCATTTAGGAAAGGAGCTGTAGCCGTTCCAATTACTTCATCTAATACTGCATCAACTTTATCAATGTATGGCTGAATAAGGGCTGCAAGTGCTGCATCTTCTTTAATCTCTTCTCCAACAAAATGGTAAACCTTGGTTCCATCGTCCAGTTTTTCCCGCCACTTAACATTTATAGGAACAAGCTTGTAATCAAGGCCTGTAACCTCACCATTCATGAAACGAAGATTTACATCGCCCATGTAGAGACCCCAGTGTTTTGCCTGTACTATGGCAACTTCTTTACCTGTTACCTCATTCATTATCATTATCGGCTCTTCTACCTTGGTATGGGAATGCCCATCAATTACAAGAGCAACACCAGGTACCTGTGCTGCAATTCTCTTTGATCCCTCTGTTACATCATCATAAATACCAATGTGAACAAGCGCTATAACAATGTCAGCCTGTTCCTTCAGCATTGGTACAAGTTCGTTTGCAACTTCCACCTCGTCTTTGAATAGATATCCTTTGATATGATCGGGATGTCCGATTGTTGCAGTCGCGGTAGTCATAAGACCCAGGATTGCTACCTTAAAATCTCCAAAGTCTTTTATAATGTAGGGCTCGACATTATCTATGTAGGAGCCGTCTTCCTCTTTTACAACGTTGGCACATAACCATGGGAAGTCAGAATCAGCAATCTGTTTCTGCATCTCGGCAGGTTTTGGATCAAACTCATGGTTACCCATTGCAAGAGCATCGTAACCAATATAGTTATGACCAATAATGTCCGGTTCTGCTTTGAAGAAATTAGATTCCGGTCGACCTGTATTAAGGTCTCCAGCGCTTAATACCAGTACATTTGGATTAGCTGCTCTTACTGAATTTACAAAAGTTGCCTGAGCAGGAAGTCCACCCTGACCTCCGGCAGGATAATCATAAAAAGCAGAAGGATGTCCGTGATAATCATTTGTATGTAGAATTACAAGATTATGCTCCACATCCGGCATTGTGATGGGTGATGTTGCACATCCAAGAAAGACAGCAACAAAGCCGATAATCATCAGCACTTTGAAAAGATTTTTCATATTACACTCCTTATATTTGTTAAAATTATAACATAACTCTTACTGGTATGTAAATGAAATACTTCCTAAACGGTTAATTACTACACCGCTTATTTTATTTACGTCTCCATTAACAGAAAGTGACCTCTGGGCACAGATAAAAGCCGTATAATTTGTGTGATCGGTAAAATCGATAGTAACCCTCGTCCCTCCGGATTCATATGGACGATTGACGGGAACATAGAAGGTAAAAATAACCACATTATCATCATCCGTATCAATCTCTGCACTGAAATTCACAGGAGTACCCAGAGGTTCTCTCCTGCCTTCTATCCGCAGCTCAGTGTAATAGTTATAATCATCCAGGCGGGAAAAATAATATTTTTCTACCTGTTCCAACTCCTTGTCAGAAAATGAAAGATCATTATCAGTATCACATTCATATACAATCTGGGAACTGTACAAAGGGTCAAAGATCCATTGAATATAAAACCCCATGAATCCCGACTGGTCAAAATAGTAATGAGCATATGCATTTATACTGCTATGGGGATGAGCAAAAAGTGAAACAGGAAGCAATATAGCAAATAATAAAATAATTAGTCTTTTCATTTGTTTGATTACACTTAAAATAGCCGCTGTTCAGCTAAACTAAAATAGGGCAATCCCTCCTTTATAGATAAAATAGCTTCCCAGGAATATCAGGGCAATGTTCCCGGCATAGTTGAGAAGGACAGTAAAACCCTTCCTCTCCTTTCTTTCTTTACCATGCTCGACAATATCCCTGGATTTGATGGTATACACAGAAAGAAGATAAAGAACAATAACCATGGCAATTGTCAGAGAAATTACAGATGATATCCCTATCCAGAATATTCCATAGACAATAGAGAGCATCATGATTGTAAGAGACAGGGGGCATGGAACAATACCTATGGACAGGCCCACTGCAAGATTTCTCTTCCACCTGCCCTTTCTGCCTGTTTCATCAGACTTAAGCTGCATACCCTTTCCTGAGTGATGACCTTTACCACGAATATGCATAATAAGATATACTACTCCAAGAGAGAAAATCAGAAACCCTGAAAATAAAGTAAAGCCATTCTGGACTTTCACCTGGGCCATACCCTTAACAGAAGAAAGAATCGACTGGAAAAGTATTGCAAGAATAATAGCTGCGGAAGAATGAATTACAGACACAATAACAGACAATGAAAAGGCATCAGCCCTTGTTGTGCTGTCTCTTAGAAAGAAGGAAACAACAATCAGTTTTCCATGTCCCGGACCCAGGGTATGAAAGAGCCCGTATGCCAGGGAAAAAAGTGTGATTATAAGAAAGGTTTTAAGGGTAAAACCATCCCTTAACGAATCAAGCTGATGCTTAATAAATGTAGTTCCTTTTACCTGAATATCCTTCAGAAAAGAAAATACACCTTCTTTAACTACTGTGTCACCGGAAATTTCTTCTGGTAATACTGAATTTGAAAGATCCGGAGAAGGAGGAGCTGGCGGTGGTGGAGGCGCAGTCTGAGCGACAAGGGGAAA
>CBDVAD010000499.1:0-2900 GCA_965371875.1 uncultured bacterium | reverse complement strand
TTTGGTCCCTTAGCAATAGTTTTAATAGCCTGCAGAGCAATGTTTTTCTTCTTGCAGATAGAAGCTAATTGTTCAAACCCTTTCCTGTAATTTTCATTTTGAAGCATTGTATAGTTGTATGGAAGAAGAACTGAGTTAAAAGGATACTTTTCCAGGCTTTTTAAATGCATCCAGGGAGCTGTTGTTTCGTGCCCGGTAACTCCAAGGAATTTAACCAGACCTTCCTCTTTTGCCTCAATGAAAGCTTGTAATGCCCCGTCTTCAGACATGGCTGTTTTCCATTCATCAGGGTCAATGAGAACATGCATCTGCCATAGATCTACAGAATCTACCTTAAGCCTGTCCAAAGAACGATAGAGTTCTTCCTTCGCTCCTTTGTATGTTCTCTCCTCAGTTTTTGTAGCTAAGAAAACCTTAGTTCTATTCTGCTTTAACCATGGTCCCAGTCTTATTTCAGCATCACCATAGCTTGCTGCTGTATCAATGTGATTTATTCCAAACTCTTCAAGGAGATCCATTGTTCGGTCTGCTTCATCCTGAGTAACCCTGGCAAGAGCGGCGGCCCCAAAAAGAGCTCTTGTGCTTAGATGACCGGTTGAACCGAATTGTTTTTTTTCAATCATTAATAACCCCCATGCTTGCTTAAATAATACTTCATTTCTTAGTTTATTCATAGAAAACGCGTTAGAAATTAAAAAAGGCTGCCCGGATACAGGCAGCCTTTATCAATAATAAAAAAATCTATTCCACTTCGTTATACTCACAAAAAGAATGATTTTTCCATCTAACTCTGGTGGGAACAACTTCCACATGCACTAATCTTGGATCATTCTCATCTTTAAACAATCCCAGAGCTCCCGGGTGTAGTTCAAGAAGTTTCTTTTTCTTCTCAGCATCACCAGTTAAATCAGCTATACCGGCTACTCTCAGGTGGTCTCCGTTTTTAGCTACCCAGCATAGTTCAACCTTCGGGTTGTCTTTCAGCTCCTGGACTTTTCCGCTGATATTTACAGTTGTACACCAGAACTTAAAATCGTCTGTTACTACAAACTTCATTGGCCGCACCCTTGGCTGACCATCAACGCTGGTTGCCATCTGGCATGAACCTGCGCTTAATACTATTTCACGTACCTTTTCTCTCGACATTTAATCTCCTTCGTAAACTCAGGAGGGGGAGGCTGGAGAAAGGAGGATGGAGACCGGAGGAAAAGAAATAGAAAAAATAAGGAATTTTAATATCCCTTTTTTTCTTCCAGTTTCCCTTCTCCGTTCTTCATTGACCCTCTTCTCTTTCTTCTTCCTGTCTCCCGTCTCCGGGTCTCCGTTCTCCCTTTATAATGGCATATTACCGTGTTTTTTCTTTGGTCTGTCCTCACTCTTATTCATATACATCTCCAGAGATTTCCAAAGCTCCAGTCTGGTTTCTGCAGGATCAATAATATCATCCAGGTAACCATAACCGGCTGCAATAAACGGGTTCATTACAGTTTCCCTGAACTCACCTATTTTCTGTGCTTTCATAGCTTCCGGATCATCAGCTGCCTTAATATCTCTTCGGAATATAACATTTGCAGCACCCTCTGCACCCATTACGGCAACTTCGGCGCTTGGGTAGGCAATGGTTCTGTCATAGCCAAGAGCCTTGGATGACATTGCAATGTATGCGCCACCGTATGACTTTTTAACAATAAGTGCGATCTTTGGAACTGTTGCTTCTGCAATAGCAAAAAGCAGCTTTGCTCCATGTCGAATTATTCCCCCGTGTTCCTGACCTGTTCCGGGAAGGAAGCCCGGTACGTCAACAAATGATATAAAAGGAATATTAAAAGAGTCACAAAATCTTACAAATCGAGCTGCTTTATCAGAAGCATTTATATCCAGAACTGCAGCCATAACCTTTGGCTGGTTAGCCATTAATCCAACTGTATATCCATTCAGTTTGGCAAAACCGATTATAATATTCTGAGCATAGTCTTTCTGTACTTCGATGAAGGAACCAACATCAAAAACAGAATTAATAAGATCTTTCATATCGTATGGTTTTTTTGGATTATCAGGAAGAAGATCCAAAAGTTCCGGAGTTTTCCTGTCGATGGGATCATCACATTCCCAGACTGGAGGAAGTTCTTTATTGTTTGAAGGAAGGTAACTTAGCAGTCTCTGTATAAAAGTAAGACATTCCTCTTCGGAGCTGAATCTGAAATGTACGTTTCCACTCTTAAAAGTATGGGCCTTTGCCCCACCAAGATCTTCATGGGAAATTTCTTCACCTGTTACGGCCTTAATTACATCAGGACCTGTTATATACATATGACTGACCTGATCGACCATAAAAATAAAGTCGGTAATAGCAGGTGAATAAACAGCACCACCTGCACATGGTCCAAGAATAACAGAAAGCTGGGGAATTACACCGGAACTAAGAGTATTTGCTCTGAATATCTTTGCATATCCATCAAGAGACAGGGTTCCTTCCTGTATTCTTGCACCACCGGAATCATTTATCTGAAGAAAAGGAGTTCCGTTTTTCATTGCATCAAGCTGAGCAGTTGAGATTCTTTCTGCATGCATCTCTCCAAGAGATCCTCCGAGTACAGTAAAATCCTGTGAAGAGAGAAAAACCTGACGTCCTCCAATTTTTCCGCTTCCCGTAACAACACCGTCTCCAAGAAATTTTTTCTTGTCCATTCCGAAATCTGTAGACCGGACAGTTACATAAGTTTCCTGTTCTGTGAAAGAGCTGTCATCAAGGAGAAAGTCTATCCTTTCTCTGGCTGTAAACTTTCCTCTTTCGTGCTGAGCGTTAATCCGGTCATCACCGCCGCCCTTCAGCATTTTTCCCTTCATCTCTTTAAATCGATTAAAAGCTTCCGTATTTGACATATTCCCTCACCTTGAAA
>CBDVAD010000498.1:0-2902 GCA_965371875.1 uncultured bacterium | reverse complement strand
AGGAATTTAGATTATTGGAAGAAAAATCAGTTAGATTGATGATAGAAGCTGTAAACTCCGGGGATAGTGAACAGGCAAGGAAGCTGTTCTCTAAAGTATTCCATGTTGGACCTAAAATTGAAAAGATTATGAGGAAAACCCCTCTTGGGCAGATGATTTCTATTCCTGCTGATATTTTTTTAGAAGAATTTGGACTTGTAGATTAAATTTTGTAAGAACTATCAGATAGCAAGGGGATCTCGAAACCTGACAACCCCTGTGCTGTTCATATTATTTGTACAGTATTTTTCTTATGCTGTCAGGTGATAATCCAAATTGATCGGCAAGTTCATCAATTTTCAACCCATCCTTCTTAAGATTCCGGATAGATTTGTTTCTGCTTTCAAGTATTTTTCTTGTTCCGTTTTTCTCACCCCAGTGCAGACGATTTCCTGCAATACCAGGTATATAAATTTGAGCACCACTAATATATTTCTGGATCTCTTTAATCAGTTCCAAAGGAAGATGTTCCTCTGTTTTTAAGTAGGGCATATTTTTCCTCATAAAAAATTATAGACGACTGCCATAACCTGAATGAGGCCGTTATACGACTAAAGGAAGTAAGTAAGTATGTGTGTATAAATTATTACTTCCTATTTTAGGACAGGCAGATCCCTGGCTGATGTAATGGGTTGTTATTTATTTTTATATTCATCATTGATATGCCTCCATATTTTGGCTATAAAGTTCCACTATAAGCATTATTTCTGTTTATGCAAGCGGAGAAAATAATTAGAATTATTTTTTCCCTTTTTGTTCCAGGGAATATATTATACATTAATCTTACCGGTAGAAAAGAGCTTCGCTGTCTTATTTACAGAAAGGCTGGTGAGGATAAGGAGGTGGTTTTTATGATTTCTATAACTATGGGGTGTAAGCCCCAATAGGACAAATCCATTAATTATGGTGGGGATAATCCGTAGATATTCATTTTATTCCGGATTATCCCCTTATTTTTGTAATTCTCTCCCTGGCTGAACTCATTCTTCCTTTGATAGTCCTGCTTCTTCATGTCATTCCCTCATCATTGCATATTCCAGCGTTTCGTTCGACTCTCCTCCACCCACTATACCCTGCCAGATATTACTATCTCTTCTCTTCTCTTAAAATAGCATTTATCGATTTTTTTACTTTATAAGAGATTATTATAGGTAATATGTTGCCTAAATTTGAATAATGTAATATATTACCTAAATGGATAAACAAAAAGAAAAAATTGACAAGGAAAAATTTATATTTGCTGCCCTATTTGATGTAGCAAATAAATTACAAATTCTCGGAGACCGTAAACTGAAAAATACAGGAATAACTACAAGACAGTGGTTTTTGACACTCCTGATCCAGCAAATGGAACCGGAAGCACCAAGTATTGGTGAATGTGCACGGCAAATGGGTACAAGCCATCAGAATATAAGACAGATTACAAAACGATTGGAAGATCGGGGATTCCTGAAGATTCAAACTGATCTACAGGACCGGCGTACTCAGCGTCTTTATTTGACCCAATCATGCAGAGAGTTCTGGGACTCACGAAGTGGAGACGATATTACATTTATCAGTGAATTATTTAATGGGTTTACTTCAGAAGAGATTAATAATTTATTTGCCTGCATCGTGAAACTACGAAGTGTATTGAGCGATAGGAAGTCCTGATATGAGAGAAACCAGAACTCTGAGTGATCTGAAGGGATTACTAATTTTATTTGCTATTATTATTCTGGAGGTAAGTTTGATGGGGTGCAGCACTTTTAAACAATATAAGCAGGATGCTGAAAACCTGTGCAGAACAAAAGCCGGGATAGAATTGCCGACTTTACAGACTGATGAGGGGGAAGGACGCATCTACCCCTTGTCCGGGGAGATAATTACAACTGACCACATAGCAGGACTACCTGAAATAGTGCAGCGTTATCTGAATGAAACCGGAGTTGTAGGTCAGACAATGGTTTCAACTGTTCAGTTAAGGCAAACAGGAAAGATCCGTACTGCACCTGATGCTCCCTGGATGAAAGTGAAGTCCGTAGAGACATACAACATAAAACGTTCTGAGTTCCTATGGTATGCAGATGTAAAGATGAATCTATTTATCCGTCTAACAGGATATGACAGCTTTCAGGATGGCCATGGAAGTATGAAAATTAAGATATACGATCTTTTTTCTGTTGTTGATGCTTCAGGACCTTCAATAGATCAGGGAGGAATGATTCGATATCTCAATGAGTTAATGTGGCTGCCTATGGGGTATCTGCATCCTTCAGTAAGCTGGGGTTATGCAGATGAAAGGTCTGCTGAAGTAAGTGTAACTATAAATGACATGACAGTATCGGGAATAATTGATTTTAATAATGATGCCTTGCCAATAAACTTTCGAGCTAAAAGATATATGGATGATGGAAAGGGAAAATCGTCACTGGAGACATGGATGGTTCCTATTGATTCATGGCGTGAATATCATGGTGTCATACTTCCGGAACACGGTTATGCTTCCTGGATGCTTGAAGATGGAGAATTCCAGTATATTGAACTTACTCTGGAAGATGTAGAGTTCGGAGTTGACAAAATTTGGAAACCTTAAATCAGATTTTTAACCCAATGATCCCATCGAACCCGTTATATCTGCTCTTAATAAAATGCACAAGAATGTGATTATAGCAGGTTACCTGCACTTCCTTCCACGATTACTGCCAGATAGTTAAGTTTAAAAACTCAGGTATTATATGTCCTGAAAGAAATGATGGGCAATGGGAAATCAGCTGGATTACAACACCTGAAAATGTAAAAAGCGGAAAACCAAAAGATTTTCCGCTGTAATTCCTTATCCAGTAAGGTCTTAATTGTTGGGCGACACGGGATTCGAACCTGT
>CBDVAD010000497.1:0-2911 GCA_965371875.1 uncultured bacterium | reverse complement strand
ATTAACTTCAACGATTTGGTTTCTGGTATATAGAAAGACCTTATGGCTGTTTCTTAATTCTATTAAAGTATCAGTAATATCGGGCCCACTCTTCCTGTTATATATTCGAGTATGGTAAAAGTAGGTGAAACGACCGGTGACCTCGCTTATGTATTCCGGAAGATAAACGATTATCTTATCAGACAGAAAAGAATACGTGAGAAACTTGTAAGTTCATTGATCTACCCTGTTATTGTGTTGTCTGTTGCAGTATTTAGTATGATACTTATATCTACATTTATCATACCTAAAATGTCTGAAATATTTATTGATCTTGGTTCCGGCGTTCCCGAAGAAGTTAGTCAGGTGCTTTCATTCTCTAAAGGGATTTTTACTGTTTTTCTTATTATGATTCCTCTTGTCTTAGTTCTGGGATTTACCATATCTGCAGTGAGGAGGCGAAACAGTAATTTTGCGCTTGCTGTCGATTGGTTGAAACTGAAAATCCCTTTTATCGGGTCTTTCAGTGAAGATAATCACTTTCTGAACATTTTGTTTACCCTCGATGCGCTCACATCCAGTGGTGTGACAGTAGAAGATGCTTTAGGCGAAGTTAGCTCTAATACAAGTAATGCTGCCATTAAAGAAGCGCTGAATAAGGCCCATGAAAAGGTCCTTAAGGGTATTGGTCTTTCAGAGGCTCTTGGCTTTGAAAAGATTATCCCTTCCCGTATTACAAAATGGATTGCAGTTGGTGAGAGAACCGGCAGTATGGGGACAGTTTTCAGCCAGTTGTCGGATTATTATGAAAATGAACTGGAGAAGAAATCGACTAGATTCATGAGTCTCATAGAACCTGCTCTAATAATATTTACAGGATTAATAGTTTTTGGAATAGTTATGATGGTAATTATTCCCCTGTTTTCAACTTTCGGAACCATTCTGGAGTGATGTGGATATGAGAAGTGAGATATTCTACTTTAACAGCGCCAGTGTGGATAGAAGCCTGACGAATCTGTGCAGCGGAACTTCTTCCGATAGTGCCGGAGCAAAACTAAAGTTTTTCTTGCTGCCGGACAGGCAGATGAGTTTTCTCAAAATTCTGGATCTGCCTTCTGCCCCGGAGAACAAGCTACGTGATATGGTTCGCTTTCAGATGGTGAAAATCTACCCTGGAAATACTGAAGATATCTCTTTTGATTTCATCCCCTTTAAAACAGAGACTGGATGGAAGATTATTCTATACATTCTTAAAAAAAAGTACCTGAATGAAGTTATGGATAATAAAAGGTTTGGGGGAATTGTTCTTCCCCTGCAGCTTCTACCTGCGAAAGAATTACAAAGCTTATCAAATTTGGTTATTTTTTATCCCGGTATGGTGGAGATATGGAAGTTGGTAGGTGGAGTTCCTGATAGTGTAGAGAGACATGATCCGAGAGGTTTTTCAGTTCAGGATTCACTGATCAGAGAAAACCAAATGTTCAAACCTGAAAAACTAATGGCCATTTACCCCTATAACGAAACCCCAAAATGGGAAATGAAGAACGGCAGGATGAAGAAATTTTCTGAAACCCTGGATTCTCTTCTGAAGGATGCAATCTATTTCCCTGAATACAGAGTAACAAAAAGGGATAGAATAACTACCCCTATTGTCATAGCAGCTTTTATTTTCTCCCTTCTCCTGTTAAGTATGACTACTTTGAAGCACCGGGATTTTACTGGAAAGGAGAGAGAAGTAAATGCCTGGATTGAAAGTGTTCAACTTGCGACCGATCAAAATCGCGGGGCACTGGAAATAACCGGCAAACTGGAAAATGAGTTAACACAGATAAAGGGAGATGTTCCTATTAATGTTTATAACCTCCTTCTTAGAACCAGTAAGGCTATAGATTCAAATACTGTTGTGTTGTCATTTGGGTTTAAAAGTAGGGAACTTTCTTTGACTCTTAATAGTAGAAGCGCCGTAGATGATCTTGAGGGTATTAAGCTTGAGTTTGGTAATGTCCGGGCATCCAATATCCGTACTCTGGATGATGGGTCTGAGAATTACACAGTCTGGGTGGATATAAACCAGTGAAAAAGAAAGTTGTTATCATTATATTTTTTACTCTGGCAGTAATAAATACTATTATTGCAGGATTGTGGATTTCGGGGATAGGACGGAAAACAGAACTCCTTTCGCAAAGATTCGAGAGTGCCATAAAATTGGATAATTCTCTTTATGACAGCACTTCTCTCGAACTGGCAATTTCGAAACTGGAGGAAGAAATCTTAGGTGTAAAAGCTCTTAAGCGAAAGGAAAAGGAATACAATACACTAAAAATGACTGAAGATGTTCTCCTTCTTCTTGAGGGAAATAAAATTAAGGTGATTAGTTACCGTCTGGAAGGTGAAGAAAACAGGGAAGAACTTGCCATAACTGCTGAGGGAGAGCTTGGCTCTGTTTTAAAATTGATTTATGAGCTTTCTTATTCTAAGGAAGGGTTTCTTATTATTTTTATTAGTGTAGATGCAAGATTCAGAGGACGACCGGCTACTCTTGTGATCAGGATTACGTATGCATAATATTAATCTGGCGGGTGTTCTGCGATCAATTTCTATACTAATAATCTTATTTGTTGTTTTTCTATATATTGGGCTTAATGTCCTCTTCAATGATATTATTTTAGAAAATAGTAATAAGCAGCCCAGGAAAGAGTACAAATATATAGAGAGTACAACGGGTCCGAGTATTCCCGGATTTACATATAACCTTGAATCACTTTTTCCAAAACAGCCCGTTCCGGTGATAGCCACAACAAAAATTGTAACTGAATCTATTCCCCCCGCGGCTCCTCCCTCATTAAAGTTTGTGGGAATGATTGAAACTAACAATAAAATAATTTATTCCTTCCGGAATATGGATACAAACAGACTGCTTCTTCTTGAGGAA
>CBDVAD010000496.1:0-2915 GCA_965371875.1 uncultured bacterium | reverse complement strand
TAATGTTTATTATTGCAGGGCTTCCTTACAAATGTCAGGAAGCCCTTTTTTTTTTAACTTCATTTGTGGTATAGTCAGTGTAATACCATGAAAAATTTTACTGTTCTGGATCTGATTGATCTGGATTTAAAGGACCATAACTCTCTTAATCTTACATGTCTGGCAGGAAGAAAGGGACTTACCCGAATTATTACCGATTCTGAGATTAATCGCCCGGGGTTAACTCTTAGTGGTTTCTTTGAAGAGTTTGCCTCTCATAGGATACAACTCTTTGGAAGAGGAGAAGCAGCTTATTTAAACATGCTGGAAGAAAACAGTAAAATGAGTTCTGTTGTTAAAATGTTTTCATATCAGCTTTCCTGTTGTGTTTTCAGTAATTCAAATACTCCCAGTAAGGAAGTCCTTGAAATTGCGGAAAAATCCGGTTGCGCTATTCTTCAAACTGATCTTACTTCTTCTGAATTTACCATTAGACTGATGCGGGCTTTAACTGATATTTTCGCCCCGTCAAAGGCCATTCATGGTGTCCTTGTCGAAGTATTTGGTATTGGAGTACTAATTACAGGTGGAAGCGGGGTGGGTAAAAGTGAATCTGCTCTCGAGCTGATAGAAAGAGGACACAGGCTTATAGCAGATGATACAGTTGTATTAAAAAGTGTAAATGGTAATTTTTTAATGGGTTCAGGAATAAATGAGATGCTTGGACATCATATGGAAATTAGAGGTCTTGGTATTATAAATGTAAGTCATTTGTTTGGAGTTGGATCTATAAGAGATAAAAAACAGATCCAGCTGTTAATAGAACTGGAACTATGGGATCCTGAGGCAGTTTATGACCGTATAGGAACAGGAGATGCTTTCAAAGAAATTCTCGATGTTAATATCCCCCTTATAAAGATGCCCGTAAAGGCAGGTCGTAATATTCCTATTTTAATTGAAGTTGCTGCAATGAATGAGCGACTAAAAAAACTGGGATATCACTCTGCCCAGGAATTTGATAATACTATATTGAAATGGCTTGAAAGTAAAAATGCCAGAAATTTATATTCCAATAATAATGATATTTTTTAAGGTGCCTGATGAAACAAGAAACTGTAACAATTAAAAACAGAGCAGGTATTCATGCAAGACCAGCTGCCCTGATCGTAAAAACTGCAAATGAATATGATTCTGAAATTTTTCTCGAACATGAAAATATGAGAATAAATGCAAAATCCATAATGGGTATAATTACTCTGGGAGCCAACTATAAATCTGTAATTCAGGTCATTGCTGAAGGAGATGATGAAGAAGAGGTGGTTAGTGCAATTGTCAAACTTTTTGAAAATAGATTTGAGGAAGAATAATAAAAATCTATGAGCAGTTACCAAAATAAAAAATCTGCTTATGCCGGCCTTATCAGTATAGTTTCAATCTATATTTTACTTATCATTCTTATTCTTGTTTTTGCTGACAAAGTTCTTTTAGGAGTAGCCTCCGGGGGATCTCTGTTTGTTCTTAAATATATTCCCTTTGCACTTGTATTGCCGATATTTCTAATAGCAACAATAATCTTCAATATAATCAAGCTGATCAGACAGAGGAAAAAAAAACAGCCTGGATCAAATTTCAAAAGTAAGCTGATTATATTTTTTACCTTTATTACTATTTTATCTTCTATCCCCCAGGGGATTCTTGCAGTGAATTTCATCAATACTATAACAAAATCATGGTTTTCATCCGGAGTTGAAGATGCCCTCAGAGGGGGATTGGATATTGCGATAGAATACAACAGATCCACCATGGATAATATTGCAGTATTCAGAGACAGTTTTGTATTCGAAAATATTGTCTTAAATCCGGATTCATCACCCGAGGGAATGTGGCGAAATATTACCGGTGCCTTTCCGGTGATCAGTAGTATTGCTATATACGATTCTGAAGGGAATGAGACACTGTTTATGGGAGAAGACATTGGTTCCTCCAGTCTTACTCTTTTAAATCTGGGAAATGGAGTAGTAACCAGATCCAAAGAGGGTAATAGAAGCATTATCCGTACCAGAAAGGACTTTCTATTAAGTGAAAACTCTATTTCTGCAGTTCTTACTATTCTCCTTCCTGAGAATTTTGATCAAAATGCACGTGAATTAACCAATGCATTACAGCTTTTTTCAAAGAATAGAGAATATCAGGAGAGTTTTCTTCTGGTTCTTATACTGTTTTATACTTATTTTTCATTGCCGATAGTTTTACTGTCAATTCTTACAAGTTTTCTTTTAAGTGAAGAAATAATACAACCTATTGCTCATCTTCAGGAGGCAATTCGAAGAGTAGTAGAAGGTGATTATTCATACAGGGTTCTGACCCATACCAATGACGATTTTTCGAATCTTGTAAATTCATTCAACTACATGGTATCTGAACTGGAATTATCAAGAACAAATCTTGTTCATACTGAAAAGGTTACAGCCTGGCAGGAAATAGCTCAGAGGATGGCTCATGAAATTAAAAATCCACTTACTCCAATCAAGCTATCAGCTCAAAGAATACTAAGAAAATATAAAAAAAGTCCTGATTCCATGGATACTATACTGGAGCCGGCAGTTGATGCTATAATCAAAGAAGTAGAGAATTTGACGAAATTACTTTCACAGTTCAAAGATTTTGCAAAAATGCCTTCTCCTTTGAGGGAAGATCTCGGGCTTAAAAATCTTATTACAGAGGTTTCATTACTCTATTCGGAATCCTATCCATATATTACTCTGGATTTTGAAGGACTGGAGGATATCCGGCTGAAAGTGGATAAGGGTCAGATTCAAAGAGTATTTTCCAATCTAATCACTAACTCCTTTGAGGCAATCAGTGATATAGGCACTGTTTTTTTCAGGACAGAACTGATAAGAAAAGGAAATACACATCATTGCAGAATTCAGATC
>CBDVAD010000495.1:0-2939 GCA_965371875.1 uncultured bacterium | reverse complement strand
ATAAAATGAGTTTTTTTCTGGCAAATCTGTACGAAGCAAGTATCATTGCCAGTGAATTTAATAAAAGGGCAACTGCCATTGCCTCATGAAGCTCAACACCGAGAGCTGTAAAAACAGGGATCAGTACAAAAGCAGCACCAACACCCGTAATTGTGAGGACAGTTGTAATTGGAAGTGTAAGTAATCCAGCCAGGATATATATCATAAAATATTCTCTTTAAAAAAACCTTGCATGCTTAAGGTTACTATGGTATTATATATTTGTCAATATTTAAATATTCGAACATTGTTTTTTATAAACTTTCGGATATTTGCAAATTTCAGGAGGAAAAAATGGATAAAATTTCAGAACGCCTTGAATTCAGAATGGGCATGTTTGGGGCATTTCTACCCCTACTAACACTTCTCGGTGTTATTCTTGCTTTGGTACTGACAGGATGGGTCCACACAAAAACACTCTGGGTAGCCTGTCTGGCATCAATGTTAGTTGCTATTGTTCTGGCAAAAAAACCTGGAGAAGCATCCGAAGCGATGATTGGAGGTATGTCACGTAAAATGGTTGCAATCATGGCTCTCGCATGGATTCTTGCAGGAATCATGGGAAAACTACTTCAGACATCCGGCCTTGTAGACAGTCTGGTCTGGCTTGGAGTAAATGTAGGTGTTTCCGGTGCATTCCTGCCCTTGATAACTTTTATAATTGCAGCTCTATTTTCTACAGCTACAGGAACATCAGGGGGCAGTATAGCTGCAATAGGTCCTCTTATGCTACCGGTTGGTGTTGGGCTTGGGGCACACCCCTTACTAATGATTGGAGCTCTGGTCAGCGGCGCTTTTTTTGGTGACAACATTGCGCCAATTTCCGACACAACAATTGCTTCTGCATATACACAGGGTGCTAAAATTAAAACAGTAGTAAAAAGCCGATTAAAATATGCATTTGTGGCCGCAGGCTTTTCAATTATAATGTTCATTATTCTTGGTATCAGCATGCAGTCCGATTCTTCCTCAGCAGTCGAATTAGCAAGGGAAGTATCTCCAAAGGGACTCATAATGATTATAGTCCCTGCAGTTCTGATATTTATTATGTATAAAGGTGTACACCTTGTAACTGCTTTAATGACTACCAATGCTATGGGAATTGTACTGGGATTAGCTGCCGGTCTTTTGAAACCAACTGATATCTTATTCGCAAATGTTGTTGGGAAAAAATTCGGAGGTATTCTTTATAACGGAATTAATGGGATGCTTCCAATTATCATGTTTACAATGCTGTTATTAGGACTTGTGGGGATATTTGAGAAGGCAGGTCTTTTCCAGCTTATTCTGGACAAGGTATCACCATTTACCAAAAAAGTAAGAAATGCAGAACTTTCTATTTTTGTTTTAACAATAGTAGGAAATATAATTACCGCCGGATCTGCCCGTTCTATAGTTGCTATTGGTCCTCTTGCAAAAGATCTTGGTGACAGGCATAACCTTGCACCAAAGAGAAATGCAAATATTATGGATGCCCTTGCAACAGGTACAATAATGTTTGTTCCATACAATCCCGGTGTTATGCTGACCCTTGGTATTGCCATGAGTACCGGTATAGTCGCAAGCGACTTTAATATCATCCAGGCCTTCCCATTTTTCTTCCATGGAATGGGATTATTTGGAGTTATGCTTATTGCAATTCTTACAGGCTGGGGCCGGGAATTTAAAGACGAAGAAGCTGTAAAAGAAGAACATGATATAACTGGAGAATAGAGTTTCAATAAAAAAGGCTGCCGGATCGGCAGCCTTTTTTATTTGTAAATAATACCAACATCCTGTAAGGAACTGGCATGTCTGGTTTCTACAGAAATTCACCTTCATGCCGTTTAATAAACTGTCCGGCGCCTTTCTCCTGTTTCCATTCCCCATCTACAACTATACTCTTCCCACGAAGTATGGTTCTTACAGGCCAGCCCTTAACTTCCATACCTTCGTATGCATTATAGTCAACATTCATATGATGAGTTTCAGCAGAAATTGTATGTTCCTTATTAAGGTCCCAAAGAACTATATCTGCATCTGAACCAACTGAGATTGTTCCTTTTTGTGGATACATTCCCAGAGCCTTAGCAGGATTAGTAGCTGTAATAGCAACAAACCTGTTTATATTGTATCTACCGCCGTTTACACCATTGTGGTACATAACAGGCATTCTGTCTTCAATTCCGGGGATACCGTTTGGAATTTTATGGAATCCTTCCTTACCAAGTTCTTTACCCGGTTTTTTACCATCCTTGCCGCCTTCAAAATCGAAGGAACAATGATCGGTGGCAACAAACTGAAGTGTTGTATCTGCAAGAGACTTCCAGATATACTCTGCATCTTTCGGAGTTCTTACCGGAGGTCCGCATGCCCATTTTGCACCTTCATAACCGGGGACCCGCATATCATCTTCAAACTTAAACATATACTGGGTACAGGTTTCACCCATTACCTTGTAGCCTCTTTCTCTTCCAAGCTTCATTTCCATTACTGAATCTTCACAACTCATATGAACAACATAAAGCTTAGCTCCTGTAACACCTGCTATTGCTATTGCCCTACCGGTTGCTTCAGCCTCAATCTCTCTTGGATGGGCTTCCAGATGATACTTAACATCTGTTTTTCCTGCCGCAATAAGCTCCTTTGTGACAATATCCGTTACATCACCATTTTCACAGTGAATCATAGTAAGAACACCTGCTTTTTTTGCAGCCTGCATAACCTTATAAAGAGTAGAATCATCTACCAGAAAAAGTCCCTTATACTGCTGAAAAACCTTTAAACTGGTTATTCCTGCTGCAGGAAGCTTCTCAATTTCCTTAACCACTGCTTCACCAGGATCAGTTACTGCAATATGAAAACTGTAGTCTATTACAGCATTTCCATTTGCTTTTTTCTTCCACATCTCTACACCATCT
>CBDVAD010000494.1:0-2945 GCA_965371875.1 uncultured bacterium | reverse complement strand
GCATTAAAAGTTACAGTCCCCTGTGTTCCGGGAGTTCTGAATGCTACAAAATCTGTACCGGGAACCTGGCCGGCATTAAGAAATTCACCCTTTGCCCAGTCACCCATCATCTGGAAAGCAGCCTGTCCTTCAATAACCATTGCAGATGCAAGATTCCAGTCACGACCACTGAAGTTTGGATCCAGATAACCACGAAGCTGTGTCATCATCTCAAATGCTTTAAGCATTGTAGCTGATCCCAAGGCTTCAGGATCAAGATCGATCATGGATGCCTTGTAGAATTCAGGTCCGCCGGCTGCAATAACAACACCATCAAAAATTGTTGCATCCTGCCAGGCCTGACCACCATGAGCAAGAGCGATTCTTCCGGAAGCCTTTACTTTATCAAGAGCTGCAATGTAGTCATCCCATGTTTTTATCGGAGTAGCAATTCCTAATTCATCACAAATTTTCTTGTTTGCCCATACCCAGTTTGTAGAGTGAACGTTTACAGGAGCTGCAATCCATACACCATTATATTTTGAAAATTTCTTAAGAGCATCGGGAATAACCGCATCCCAGTTCTCTTCTTTCGCAACATCATTCAGGTTTGCAAGAAATCCCAGTTCTGCCCAGTCAAGAATATCAAATCCAAGCATCTGTGCTGCTGCAGGTGCATCATTGGCAGTTGCACGTGTCCGTAGAACTGTCATTGCCTGTTCACCACCACCTCCGGCAAGAGGTGAATCAATCCATTCAATTCCCTTTGCTTCGAGATCTTCTTTCAGTACGTTAAGAGCTGCTGCCTCACCACCGGATGTCCACCAGTGTAATACTTCTACACTGTTGTCAACTTCTACTGCTGTATCTTCGGTTTTTCCTGCGGCATAGAGACTGAAACTTGTGACTAAAACAAGCACCAGCATGATCAATAAAGATTTTTTCATCTTTTCCTCCATTTATTTTTTATGAACTCTACTTACACAGCAGGATCTGTGCCATCTTTAGTTTGTAATAGAAAATTTGTGTAGATAGAAATTAGAGGTATTTTAGAATACTTTTTCCTGGATTTGATCAGAATGTACAGAATCTATCCTGATAAATTTGTAACCTCAGGGTAACACTGTTACCAGAGGGTAACAATTGACTCTGATCTTCTTAATATTTAAACTGCATAATCGGTATAGGAGTTTAGTTTGAAAGATCAGAAAAGCCTTGATTTTATTACAGCCCTGGAAACAGGTGATAGAGATTTAATGCAGAGAGTTCCCAGAGCAGATGTCCATAATCATGTGGCCCTGGGGGGTGATTTTCAATCCTGGACTAAAAGAACGGGCCTGGATTTAAAAGAGGGTAAACATCATTTTCCTGATTTCGCGATTTTTCAGGATCAGGTAAATACTATTCTTAGCTACCCATATAAGAACCCTACAAAAAAACAAACATGGGAGCGTCTCTTCGGACTTTTTGCTGAGACCTATGAACTTGCAATAGCAGATGGTATCAGCTATATCGAACCTGTATATGATTCTACATTTCTGGATTTTTTTGATATGGATCTTGAATTAATGATAAAAACAATTGGTGATCAAATAGATTATTATAAGTCCAGAATAACTATAGCACCGGATATTGGGATAATGAGAACTTATGATATAAAGGATGTGGAGCGGACAATTTACCCATGTATAGAATCAGGGTATTTTGAGGCATTGGATCTCTATGCTGATGAGAGAGTGGGACCACCGGAAAATTTTAAACATATCTATAAAGCTGCAAAAAAAGCGGGAATGAAACTGAAGGCTCATGCAGGCGAGTTATTGGATGCTGATTTTGTCCGGAGAAGTGTTGAGGTCCTTGATTTGGATGAGGTCCAGCATGGTATCTCTGCGGTTAATTCCAAAGAGGTTATGACTTTTCTTGCAGAGAGACAAACGCGCTTAAACATATGTCCTTCCAGTAACATTCAGCTTTGCCAGGTGGACTCCTACAAGACTCATCCCTTACGATTGTTACTGGATAATGGAATTAAGGCAAGTGTAAATACTGATGATGCTATTATTTTCGGCAGAAAATCTTCTGATGAATTTTTCTCTTTATATGAAACAGATTTGTATAGTGCTGAGGAACTAAATCAGGTCCGTATAAATGGATTTCCTGATTGAATATAATAACTTTGTAAATAAGGCGGAAATATCATTTTTCTACACCTAAGTGTTTATCTGCAGTAGATTGAAGCAATTGTAATGCTTTCAGAATATCACTGTCTATCATCAGATTACGGGTTATCTCTGTAATATGCATCTCCCATTCAGCATTAATTGCAGCACCATGGACAAAACTTCCAACGATCTTATCTGTGGAATAGGATTTATATGCAGATTTAAGGTATATATCATAATAACGGATATCACTATCTTTACGGGGTGAAATGGAGCCCTTAATGGGATTAAAAACATCCTGACCTTTTTGTGATCCCAGGAGCCGGAGCCATTGGAATGCATTGTCTCTGTGTTTTACATTCTTTGGAAGAACAAATGTATCAGAGAACATGGAAAATATTCCCTGTGACCCCGGATATGTAAACCACCCGATATCTTCCTCCAATGTAAGTCCTTCTGTTATGAAGTACCCTTCAGCAAAGTCTCCGATACTGATCATAGCGCATTTACCGTCAATTACATACTGCACAGCCTCATCCCAGGTAAGAGCAGAGTGGTCTGAGTTGGTATATTTTAGTATTTCAAGGAAATCAATCAGAACAGTTTCCATCTCCTTTGAATCCCAGAGGGTAGTGCCCTTCCATAGACCGCTATACTTATTTACACCAAGGTTTGCTATCAGGATATTCTCCAGAAGCCTTACAGCAGGCCAGATATTTTTGTCACCTAATGCCAGAGGAGTTATCCCGTTATCTGCCAGAACTTCCATTAGGTTTATAAATTCTTTTGATGTATTAGGAATTG
>CBDVAD010000493.1:0-2963 GCA_965371875.1 uncultured bacterium | reverse complement strand
ACCTTGGACTGGATAAGCTGGTTTTCCAGGTTCTTGAGAGATCTCAATATCCGGAGACCATGGAAAGCAGGCTCCATCTATACTTTGAGGATGATAACATTTTGTTTCAAAAAAAATATTTTCTCTCGATTCTGAAATATATAAAAGAGAAATGTGATCAGAACCGTATAAAATTTTCGTTCAGTGCCGAAAACGGGATGGATTATCTCCTGTTGAATCATGAAACACTTAGGTTATTTAAGGGATTAGGTCTGACGCAATTGAACCTTTCTATGGCATCCATGGATCAAAAGCAGCTGGAAGGAGAAAAACGGGCAGGGAATCTAAAAAAACTGGAATCCCTCCTTGAATACAGTGAAAAACTGGAGATGCCGGTTATAACCTATTTTATTTGCGGTCTAAAAAATGATACTCCGGTCAAAACAGTGGAAACTATAAGCTACCTGCATAGTCTTAAAACAAGCATAGGAATCTCTCTTTACTACCCTGTCCCCGGACTGGCCGATTGGCAGGATAAAGAACTATTTCTAAAAATACCGCCATTTATGTGCTGCGGAGCTTCAGCATACCATTGGAACGGTAGTCTTACTACCAAAGAACTGATAACAGCTTTTCGATTGGCCAGAACATCAAACTATATAAAAAGCTGTGCAGGGGACAGGGATGTAGTTCGGAATATAGAAGTGAATCTTTTGGAGGATGAAACTCTGGAAGGGTCGATGGTAGAGTTGTTTTTTAGTAAAATTTAATCTTTTCCCCATATAAAATAATTTGTACTTACACAAAAACTATTATACAATAAGCATATGAAAAACACCCTATTTGCATGGATCGGAAATACAGATCTTAAAGCTGCGGAATCGGGAAGCGGGTATGCTCCTGTGGCTCAGGCAGTGAGAGAGAGAAAGTACGCCAGTGTCATTCTCCTTTGTAATTATGGAAAAAAACGCTGGGAAGTGTATCAGAAATGGTTTAGAGCTGAGTTTCCAGGCTCATTACTGTCAGTTTACTATGTAGACTTAAGTTCCCCCACTAACTTTGCTGAAATATATGAGAGTGCAGTAAAACATCTGGAAAAATATACAAGTCAGAATCCAAACGAACAATTGATCTTCCATCTCAGTCCGGGAACACCGGCTATGTCTGCTGTCTGGATTATAATTGCAAACAGCAGATTTCCTGCAGAACTAATTGAATCCTCCAAAGAGGCGGGTGTTCAGGATGTAGATTTCCCTTTTGAGATATCCGCAGATTATATTCCCAGGCTTAACAGCTATGTGGAAGGGAGAATTATAGATTTTTCAGAAGGACTGCCTCCGGATACTCCGGAATTTGAGATGATTGTTCACAAAAGTCAAGTTATGGCTGAAGCTGTTGCTCTTGCAAAGAGGTCAGCGCTGTTTGATGTCCCTCTTCTTATAACAGGAGAGTCGGGAACAGGTAAAGAGCTTTTTGCGAGAGCTGTGTGGTCCGTATCGGATCGGTCACAGGGACCTTTTATTCCTGTAAACTGTGGTGCAATTCCTGAATCACTTGCAGAGTCAGAACTGTTCGGCCATGTGAAGGGTGCTTTTACAGGAGCTGAAAGAGACAGAATAGGGAGGATTGAGAGCGCTAATGGCGGAATACTTTTTCTTGATGAAATTGGAGAACTGTCGAAGGATATTCAGGTAAAACTTTTGCGTGTTATTCAGGAAAAAGTTGTATACAGGGTAGGCTCTTCCATACCTGTTAAGGGGGATTTTCGCTTAATTTCTGCAACAAACAGAGATCTTTTCATTGATATAAAAGAGGGAGTTTTCAGAACAGATCTTTTTCACAGAATTGCTGTAGGCTTTATCAGGTTACCGGCCCTCCGAGACAGACCTGAAGACTTAAGTCTTCTGACAGATCACTTCCTGGAAGATATAAACAATGAATTTAAAAACCAGAAAGGATGGACCCCAAAAAGTATCTCCACCTCGGGTCGTAGAGCAATTGCAGCATATTCGTGGCCTGGAAATGTCCGGGAACTGCTTAATACCCTTATGCGTATGGCTATCTGGAGTACTGAGGGCAAAATAACAGCAAAAGATGTGGAGAACTCACTCCTGGGGATGGATGATGCAGCAGAATCTATACTGGATAAAGCTCTTGTGGCAGGATTCGATCTGGAGAAATTGCTTGGTGATGTTGCAAAAGTTTATCTTGGGCGCGCAATGGATCAGGCAGGAGATAATAAATCTGCAGCAGCAGATCTTCTGGGTTTTAAGAATTATCAGACCCTGTCCAACTGGCTTAAGCGATATAGGATGGATGGTGGTAAGTATAACACGTAAAAATACTTTTGCTGGTGAATTTCAATCGAACAATTGTATTGACATTTGTATGTACATAAGTTATCTTTTTATATGATGTTTACTTGGGATGAAAAGAAAAACATAATCAATATTAAGAAACATGGTATTGATTTTATCGATGCGCAAGAGGCTTTCTTTGATCCTGATAAACTGATAATTGATGACAGGAAACATAGTACCCCGGAAGAACTCCGATATTTTTGTTTTGGGCTGGTGGATGGGAAAATAGCTACTGTGCGTTTTACAATAAAGGATAATGTTATCAGAATATTTGGTGCAGGGTACTGGAGACAAGGGAGAAAAAGATATGAAGAACGAAACTAGTTATAAAGACGCTCCTAAAGATATTATCGAAGCCATTGAGACAGGAAAGGTTGTAGTGGATTTAATTCCAGGACCTGATCAACTGATTAGAAAGAAAAAACCAATTACTATTCGAATAGATGATGATGTGCTTGATTGGTTTAAAACCCTTGGGAAGGGCTATCAAACACGTATGAATGCTATTTTACGTACTTATATGCAAAAACACCAAAAATAAGTTTATCTGAAAAATTATCTACTTGCTGCCAGAATTGAAATAACTATAAAAATATTATTATACGTATCCAGTATCTCAAATCC
>CBDVAD010000492.1:0-2965 GCA_965371875.1 uncultured bacterium | reverse complement strand
AAAAGCTTACTGTCTCCCCTGTAAGGTCCTGTGTAACGGATATAAGCAAGACTCAGAGGCCCCAGATCTTTTACCTCCACTCTTCTTTCCAGATTATCCTTTTTCATCCTCCAGAGCTGCACACCCTGATGGTATTCAATATAGGGTATCCAGGAAGAGTTTACTTGACTCAGACTGCCTTTGAGTGTGCTGAAATTGCTGTACTGGGAATTTTCTCTGCGCCACTGGGTTGGGGAGGTCTTAAACTTCTCTTTATAGGCCCTGGAGAAAGCCGGGGCGTTGCTGAATCCGCAGTCCAGGGCTATGTCCAGGATTTTTCTGTCCGGACGGGAAGCCAGCAGATTGGCCGCTCTTTCCAGGCGCAGGCGCTGAAGGAACTGGAAGGGGCGCTCTCCTGTATAGCCGTAAAAAATACGATGAAAATGGAAAGTTGAGAAGCAGGCCTCCCTCGCCAATTCCTCAAGAGTAAGGGGTGAGTCCAGATGATTTTCCATATAATCCAGTACCCGGTTGATCCGGGAGGCATAATCCGGCATGGGGTATTATAACATGACAGGCAGTATAAAAAAAAGTCAATCTGTAATAGATCTGTTATGAATATGACCGACTGGGAAAAATATCCTAATAAACCGGAACCTCATCTTTGGTTCTGTCCTGACTGAAGATTACTCCGAAAATGACCAAAGCCCCCGCCACGTATTGTAGAGGAACAAGCCTTTCTCCAAGGATCACCATGCTCATTATGAGTGTGATGACCGGAATAAGGTTGACGAAGGATGCGGACTGACTGGCCGGGATTCTGCTGGTTCCGAAGTTGTAAAATCCATAGGCTCCTATGGTAACAACAATACCAAGAAAGACAACGACCAGAATTGATTGGGTTGTCAGAATCATCTCACGGCTTTCAGGAATAAGCAGGAGAACAGGGGAAAAAAAGAGGGTGCCCATGAAAGCCTGTACTGCAGTGAGAAAAAAGGGTGAGTACCGGGAAGATAATTTTTTAAGGATAACTGTGTAGCCGGCTGCTGAAACCATGGCCAGGAACTCCAGAAAGTTTCCAAAAACCGGATTCGGAGATTCTTCTGTTGCTTTTCCGCTTAACGACAGGAAGACAACACCGATAATTGCCAGGGAAAAACCGATAAGAGTCCTTTTTGAAATACGTTCTTTCAGAAAAAGCGCTGAAGGTATGGCTACCAGGAGGGGCAGAAGCGCTGTGACCATTCCAGCCTGACTGGCAGAAGTAAGTGTCAGGGCCTTTGCTTCAAAAATATAGTAGATACAGGGTTCAAATAGGGACATGAGAATAAGCCATTTAAGATCCTGTTTTCTTATTTTTCTGAAGTGCTTCCAAACCAGAGGAATAAACACTATCGATGCCAGAAACTGCCTTAAAAAAACGACGAGTAAGGGATGAAAGTATCTGAAGGAGACTTTCAAGGCAACGAAGGAGGCGCCCCAAATTATCATGGCCGCTATGAGTGCTGTGTAGGGTGCTGCCGGACTGGTAAGGAAGCTGTGTTGTTTAGCGGTCATTTTATTTGTCCCAATATAATTTGTGTATCATAATTTAATTGATAGAGCATAGTATGCTTTAAACGATCGGTGTTCAAGTAGATCACCATTTTGCATGTATTTGTCTTTAACTATGAATTAGGAAAAATTGTGAAAGAAGAAGCTGTACCAGCATAGGTTTTTCAGTATAATAAGATAAAATTATAAAAACATATCAGGAGAAAGTGATGCAGAAGATGATATTCAACCAGAAGATACAGAAAAAATATATGACTATGCATGACCTTGTAGTAAAAGCTAAGTTTTATTTCCTCAAGTCAATTCAATCTACCTCATTAACAGATGATCAAAAAAATCTATTTCGTGATCAAATCTCAGAAATTTCAGGTGAAATGAATCGTCACTTTACCGAACTTCGTTATGCAAAGATTACACAATACAATATAGATGAATATGAGTACAACGAACAACTGTTTATGAAAGAAACTCGTAAATACTTAGAGCTTTTAATTAAAGGATGTGTAAAACAAGTACCGGTGAAAATTAAATACGATAATCTTATTTTTGATGAAAAACAAATTGATGAAGATATTTTAGCCAGTACAATTTATGGAACCCGTGCTCTCGGAACTGATAAAATACAGGGTCTTAACAGTTTCAGGGAGTATATGATGATTAACGTACTTACTGATAAAAAAAATATTAAAGAGGAAATACAGTTTAATAATGTTGATCAGGAATTACTTGATTTAAAAATATCTTCTTTTTCCGAGCGTATGGTTAGCAGAAATGCATTAAACCCCGAAATATACTTCAAAGTATGCATCAAAATTGAATCATTACTAACTAGTGGAAAGAAGATAAATATTAAAAACTACAGTGAGGAAATCGAACCAGATCAGCTTAATAAGGATGAACTGTATATTTATTATGATAATTCTTATAATCTGTATTTTTTCTATAAAATTAAAAATATTCTTATTAAACTCAATGTGGAAATAGTTAGAAACATTAATCAGGAAAATATATTCTTCAATAAAAAGATTATCTGTGAAACACAAGTTAGCACAAACACAGTAACAGCAGAAATACCCTTGAAACATGGTTTGGATAAATCTACTATTGAGTCATTTACAGATATATTTAATGAAATATTAGAAGATCTGGAATTAAGGAAAATATACAATTATGCGATTTCTCTTGTTAAAAAACATATTTCAAATGAACAAAATGCATCACTCAACCGACAAAAGGAGCTGACCAAAGAAGTTTCTGATGGTTTGGATTCAATACTGTAAAATGAAAAAAATAATCATTGCATATTCCCTTGTTTGTCTGTTAATTCTTTATGTGATTGAACAGATATTAATGATACCATATATCATAAAAACATTTGTAAAAATTCCAATGTTCACTTTGTTCCCATTTATGATTCAATACTACCTGTTAA
>CBDVAD010000491.1:0-2976 GCA_965371875.1 uncultured bacterium | reverse complement strand
TTCAACGCACTTACAATAGCCTTAATAGACGCCATGGAAATATTTGAATCAGTTCCAACCCCGTATTTAACAGATCCCTTCTCCTGTCGCAGACTGATATAGGAAACAGCGATTGAATCAGATCCACCATCTATGTTGTGTTCATCATAACTTTTAAGCTTTACAGGACCATTAAGAGTGGAATTTATACCTTTGATAAATGCATCAATAGGTCCATTACCTTCACTTGAAAATTCAAGATTTTTCCCTTTAAAAATAAGCAATCCGGATACCCTTGTTATTTCTTCAGCTGCATCATGTGAACTATCTGCATCCATACTGATTTTTATATGTTTAAGTTCGTAGGGAGTTTTTATTTCCAGGTATTCATTGTTGAAGTTTTCCCATATTGCCCTGGAAGAAATTTCTGAACCGCTTTCTTCTGTTTCCCTTTGAATAACTCTGCTGAATTCAACCTGCATAGGTTTGGGTAGTTTGTATCCAAACTCACTATCCATAATATATGCAACACCGCCTTTTCCGGACTGACTATTGATTCTAATAATGGATTGATAGCTTCTACCCACATCTTTAGGATTGATTGGAAGATATGGAACTGCCCAAATTTTACTATTTCTATTTTCCAGCTCATTAAATCCCTTATTTATAGCATCCTGATGGGAGCCTGAAAAAGCTGTATATACCAAATCCCCTGCATATGGGTGTCTGGGATGAACAGGCATTCTGGTACAACTGGTATATTCATCTCTAATAAAATTAATACTTGAAAAATCGAGTTCAGGATCAACTCCCTGACTAAAAATATTAAGAGCCATTGTTACTATATCCAGATTCCCTGTACGCTCACCATTACCAAAAAGGGTTCCTTCTACTCTGTCCGCTCCTGCCATCAATGCAAGTTCAGTTGCAGCTACGGCTGTACCCCGGTCATTGTGAGCATGTAAACTTATAATTAAAGACTCTCTGTTCCTTACATTATTACAGAACCATTCTATCTGATCTGCATGTATATTTGGAGTGGACATCTCTACTGTAGCAGGTAAATTCAGTATCAGTTTTTTATCCGGTGTTGGTTTCATAACATCCATAACTGCATGACAGACTTCCAGTGCATAATCCATCTCTGTACCTGTAAAACTTTCAGGTGAATATTCAAACCTGATGCCGGGATTGCCGGTCTCATCACTTATCTTTTTAACAAGAGATGCCCCGTCTACAGCAATCTTAATAATCTCCTCTTTGTTCATTTTAAAGACTACTTCTCTCTGGAGAGTTGAAATTGAGTTATACATATGGACAATAGCTTTTTTTACCCCTTCGAGAGCTTCATATGTTCGGCGGATCAAATGTTCCCTTGCCTGGGTAAGAACCTGAATTGTTACATCGTCGGGTATCATGTTTTCTTCTACCAGAACCCTTGCAAAATCGAAATCCACCTGTGAAGCAGAAGGAAATCCTATCTCTATCTCTTTAAACCCAATATCGCACAACAACCTGAAGAGTCTTTTTTTCTGATCCAGATTCATAGGTATATCCAGAGCCTGATTTCCATCCCGGAGGTCTACACTGCTCCATATAGGGGCCTTTGTAATTTGATTATCAGGCCATTTTCTATTCTGTAAACTCATAACCGGATAAGGATTGTAACTGGTGTAATTCATTGTCTTCATTTGAATCTCCTTTGGTTGCATAGCCGAGCAGAGACGAAGTCTCGACCAGGCAGGTTGCATAGCCGAGCAGCAAACTTGTTTGCGACCAGGCCGTTTTTTGTACGGGCACGGCGCGCCGGGCCCCTACAAAAAAAAATGCCCTGGGCTATCCCATGGCATATCAGATTACAGTATATCAGGCTGTTACCAACCAAACCTGCTCTGCACGCCCTCATCACCCAAAGGTAAGAGTAGAGTTAGTAGTAGATTTAGTAGAAACATTGTTCCATTCATTAGGCATCACCTTAATAAGCAGGATAGAAATAGTCAAGTAGGGGCAGGTTGCTTCGTGCCCCTACTTAAAATACATTGTGGCCCTATTTTGAATACACTGTACCTCTATTCTGTAATACACTGTACCCCTACAAAAACCCTATATCCCGTTCATATTTCGTTCATATATCATTATTATTGTATATATTATGTTTCCAAACGAAAAATCTTTTAATTTTTAGATAATAAGATTATATTTTTAGTCATAAAAGAAAAAAAGAAGGTAATTAAATGAAAAGATCGCTATTACTAATAATTTTAGGCATTTTTGTTATCAGCTTCCAGGCATTTGGATTGAATTTTCAGACTGTAGCTGATCAGGTGGATAAGACTTATGATGTGGAATATGCACTTCTGGAAGTGGAGCGTCTCGAAAAAGAGATAGTTGCTTTGATGCATCCGGAAGATTATGATTTTGCACTTAATCCTACTATTAAAGCGATAACCCGGGAAGATGAAGCTTTTTGGGAGGAATTTGAACTGTCCGGTTCGGCTTCTGTAAAGATTCCCCTTGGACTTTCGGATGCTGAAATGGAAAAATATAATTTCTCTATAAACTCACTGAGCCTGGCCAAAGCTGCTGAGGAGACAGCAAGACAGATATCATTTAGTAAGCTGTACAACTTGTATCAAAGTGCATGGTTACTCCAGGAGGAAGAGGCTATTCTTGAACTTGAGGTCAGGGCGGCAGAGAACTATTCGGAAATTCTTCAGCAGCGATTTGAAGCAGGCAGTGTGTCCTTAATAACTTTGGCAGCAGCAGACGAAACACTTCAGGAAAGACATGATGATTATTCCCAGAATATATTAAAACAAAGATTGTCCTGGTATGAGTTGATGTTTATATCTAATCTGGATATAGAAAAAGAACCTCTTGAAAAGAACGAACTTAAAATGGAAGACCTTCCAAAACCTCCGGAACTCTATGGTTGGATTGAGGATAATCATCCTCTGGTTAAAATCGAAAAGGTAAAACTTGAGCAGCTGGAACAGA
>CBDVAD010000490.1:0-3004 GCA_965371875.1 uncultured bacterium | reverse complement strand
ACAAGACATTTTAAACATTAAAACATTTTGTGATGTTTGTTCGTAGAGGCACGATGCTTCGTGCCCACATTTTGTAAAATTATTAAAGAGGATCTGATTTATGAAATTTTTAATAATCGGAAGCGGGGGCAGGGAACACGCCATGGCATGGAAACTGGCACAAAGCCCGATGGTAACTGAAATTTTTGTTTCCCCGGGTAATGGCGGAACAGAAAGTGAGACGAAGTGTACAAATATTTCTGCTTTGGATCATGAGAGTCTTGTTTTATTTGCGAAAGAAAACAGTATAGATATAACAGTTATCGGACCGGAACTTCCCCTTGTAGAAGGTCTTGCAAATATGTTCAGGAGGAATGGTCTTGCTGTTATTGGCCCCAGTAAGGATGGAGCACAGTTGGAGGGAAGTAAGGCATTCTCAAAGAACTTCATGCTGAATAATGGTGTTAAAACCGGTTATTATATGGAATTTGACCAGTACGAAGAAGCTGTGGACTACCTTTCGGAATGTGCATGGCCTGTAGTAGTAAAGGCAGATGGACTTGCAGCAGGCAAGGGGGTACTAATCTGTAAGGATTTTAGGGAAGCAGCAGATGCTCTTCGGCAGATAATGGTAAATAAAGCTTTTGGAAGTGCAGGAGATAAGGTAATTATCGAAGAGTTTCTTGAAGGAAAGGAAGTATCTGTACTTGCTTTTGTGGATGGCAGGACAATTTTGCCATTACTTTCTGCAAAGGATCATAAGCAGATTGGAGATGGCGATACGGGTCTTAACACCGGCGGAATGGGGGTTATTGCTCCAAATCCCTGGTATACAGCAGAAATAGAGGATGATTTTAAAGCAAATATTCTTGAGCCAACCTTAAAAGGGATTCAGTCTGAAGGATGGGACTTTAGAGGAATCCTCTTTTTTGGTGTTATGATAACAGAAAGTGGAGCTTATCTGCTGGAATACAATGTCAGAATGGGGGATCCTGAAACTCAGGGCTTACTGCCCCTTCTGGAAAATGACCTGGCAGAAGTTTTCCAAAAAATCCATGACAGAGATCTTAAGGGATATTTTCTAAGTTTTAGGAAGGAAAGTTCCTGTACTGTTGTTGCGGCTTCAGGAGGTTATCCTGGAGATTATAAAAAAGGATTTGAAATTTCAGGAACAGGTGAGCTTTCTGCAGCAGTGTTTATTAGTGGTGCCGTGCAGAAGGAAGGTACTCTGGTAACCAGCTCCGGGCGTGTCCTTGCTTTGACAGCTATGGGTTCGACTCTGGCTGAGGCTTCGGGTCTGGCATACAGGGAAATGTCAAAGATAAGCTTTGAGGGAATCTATTACAGGACTGATATCGGGGCAGATAATTGAGACTGTTTTTTGAAGGTGAAAATCAAGGAATTCTAAGCCTGGTCGGGACTTCGTCCCTGCTCGGCTATGCAACCATAGGAGATATAAATGCCGATTGATGAAAAATTAATAACCAGGGAAGTTTTGAATAATACCCTGGCAAGGGAAGTTTATCCTGAACTTAGAGTAGTAGCTGAACCTAAGATGGGCAAAGTAAGAACTGTCTATGACTTAGGGGATGACAGGATGATTATGATATCCAGTGATAACCTTTCAACTCATGATGTAGTGCATAAAAGACAGGTTTATGGGAAAGGTGAGAATTTAGATGCAATATCCGGATATTATTTCGAAACGACAAAACACATTGTTCCCAATCATTTAATAGAAACACTTGCACCAAATATATGGCTGGTACAGAAAGCTGAACCAATCCTGGTTGAACTGGTTTTCCGGAAATATCTTACTGGTTCCGGGTGGAGAGATTATATAAAGAATAATGGTCCTGAAGAAGGAAGTGAATTTTGCGGTGTAGATCTTAGATCCGGATACAGAAGAAATGAGATGCTTGATGAGGTGATCTTCACGCCAACAGGAAAAGGTCTGGCAGGTGATTTCAATATTCCGGAGTTTCAGGGATTGGATCCTGAAATTGATGACCCAAAAATTACAATAGATATAATTAGAAGAAATTATGGGGCATTCGCCCTTAGAAAACCTGAAGATCTTGATTATGTTATGGAAAAAGCATTTGCATTATATGCTTTTATATATGAAGATTTAGGAAGAAAGGGTCATCTTCTTGCTGATACCAAGTGGGAATTTGGTTATATGCCTGATGGTTCTATTGCATTAATTGATGAGTGTGTAACACCGGATTCATCCAGATTCTGGAAAGCGAAAGATTATCTATTTAATCCTGAAAAAAATGAGTACACTATTGTACAGGATGATAAGCAGCATTTTAGAGATTATGTAGAAAAACTGGGATTACAGGCTGCTGACAGGAAAGCTGATCTTGCTGCTCACATGATGGATGACAGTGTGCTGAGACAGGGTGTTGTGAAGTACTGCAACATAAGAGAATCGATAGCAGGAACGTTGCCTGTAATTACAACCGAACCAAGAAAAGATGCTGTACTGGCCGCTTTAGGTGATGCCGGGTTTTTGAGGTAACAGGTGAAATAACTCAACCCGTTTTATTGGTGGTGCAGAGCAGAAAGAAGGCTCCTTCTTTTTGCAACATCCTGCAGGGACCTCTCTGTGACAGCCCTGACTTCGAATCTCCCTGAAGTTTCAGCTATGACATACGAAGAAATGTCAAAGCTCAGTTTTGAAGGAATCTGTTACAGGCGTGATATTGGAAGATGAGAAAATAATGAATAGTGAATAATGAAGAGCGGAGTCGAAACCAGAATAGTATACAACAATGCCGGTATTGTGATGTGTTTCTCCGAAATTCGGCATTTACAGCATTAATTTTCTGCTTTTATGGGAATATAACTATATAGTAAAATTTATAATCTTTTATCTGGATTTTCTCTAATATCCATGTTAGTGTGTTTAATCAAAATTTTACGAAAGATTATGTTGGAAAAGGAAGGTTTATGGATATATTCAGCGGGACATTACTCATAGTTGCAGGAGGAAGTCTCCTTGCTCTGGGTTATGCAG
>CBDVAD010000489.1:0-3006 GCA_965371875.1 uncultured bacterium | reverse complement strand
GTTCCCCTGACCAGGAAAGGCTTTCTCATCATGAGCCTCATATTCTTTTTTCCAACGGCTCAAGAGGTCATATCTAATTCCCAGCTCTGCAGCTATCTTACTGGCAGTTTTCCCTGATCGCAATAATAGTTCTACTGCATCTTTTTTGAATTCTTTGGTGTACTTTCTACGCTTCTCACTCATTAAGTCTCTCCTGTTATTTTTATCGGAGGCTTAACTGATTGTCTACATTATGGGGTTAGGTCCAGTTTGAAATTCTGAGTGATCCTGATAATACAGCAATAGAAGACTATAAGCTTTTGTATGAAGTTCCTGAAAAACTAATGAATATCCTGTTTAATACCAATAATTCTGATTCTATTATAAACTCAGAAATTGATGGCAAGAAAAGACTTCCTGTACCTGCTACTTACATACTAGATTGTGATGGAACAATAATTTCAAGATATGTATCTCATCATTATGATACACGTATGGAACCGGAAAAAATTCTGTCAACTCTGGAAAACCTTGTGGCAATACAAACTGCAAAGTTTTCAGAAGCCAGGAGTAAGAACAATCTTTTGGAGATAAATACACTCCGGGAGCTAGAGGATATGCGGGATAGGCTATCCAGGCAGGAACGAAGAGCAATGGTCGGTGATCTGGCTGGAGGTCTTTTTCATGAACTAAAGAACCTTCTCAATCCAATCTCTTCATTGGCACTTTTTTCAGATGAAATTTCAGAAGAAAACCAAAAATGGGTGCAGATAATCTATGACTCCAGAGACAGAGCTGTTGCTCTTATAGATGAAGTAAGAAAACTGGCCCGCAATGAAGAGATACAGTATTCTCTATCGGTGTACAATATCTCTGAAATTATTGATGATGCTGTTTTCCTGTCATTAATGGATTCAGATGTAAAGGGTAAAGAAATAAATATAGAAAGTAATTTTAAAGGTACAGTTGTAACTGACAGAAATAAGATTATTCAGGTTCTGTTAAATCTTCTGCGAAATGCAGCTCATGCAATTGATAAAGTAGATAATGGGAGAATAAACATATTTGTTGATAAGGAAGGAGATCAGATAAGTATTAAAATATCTGATAATGGCCACGGTATAGAAGAGAATAAGCTTAATAGGATATGGGAGCCATTTTTTACAACAAAAGGTGAAAAGGGAACAGGAATTGGACTTGATATATGCAAAAGTATAGTTTCTAACCTTGGAGGCAGGATTTCGGTAAAAAGCAAAATAGGTGAAGGATCTCATTTTTATATTAACCTGCCACTGGACGTTCCTGAGTAGCCGCTTTGATTATATAATCATCTGTATGGAAATTGAGAATTTGGTGTTTACTACTGATTTTAAAAAGATTAATGTCAGTATAAGAGTAAATATATAAGGATTATAGATATATATCCTTTTTTTATTATTTATTGGTATATAATTAAAAAATATACTGAATGATAACCATTTCTGATTGCATAGGGGAAAATTTATTATGATAGTAGAAGATAAGAAAAAGTTACTGATTATTGAAGAAAAAGTATATAAGACTGAACATAAGAAGACATTACTCCTTGTTGAAGATGAAGTTCTAATTGCATTAAATAAGCAAAATGAACTTACAAAGTATGGATACAGTATACTGACTGTTAATACCGGGGAAAAAGCTGTAGCAGCAACCAGAGAGATTGACGAGATTGATCTGATTCTTATGGATATAGACCTGGGCCATGGAATTGACGGAACAGAAGCAGCTGAATTAATTTTAAAAGAAAAAGATCTTCCTATTGTATTTCTTTCAAGTCATACCGAGCCCCATATTGTAGAAAAGACTGAAAAAATAACTTCCTATGGTTATGTTGTAAAAAGTTCAAGTATTACAGTTCTGGACGCATCAATTAAGATGGCTTTTAAATTGTTTGAAGCAAATCGTACAACAGAAGAACACAGACGGCATTTGGGAATTACCCTGAATTCTATTGGAGATGCCTTTATTGCTACAGATACTAAAGGAAATGTTACAAATATAAACCCTGTGGCGGAACAACTGACTGGCTGGAATTTTGAAACGGCGTATGGTACGCCCCTTTCGGATGTATTTACTATTATCAATGCAGAGTCACGTGAATCAGTTGAAAATCCGGTTAATAAGGTTCTTGCGAATGGTAAAACTGTAGAATTGGCAAATCATACAGTACTCATCTCCAAAGATGGACACGAATATCAGATTGCTGATTCAGCTGCGCCTATTATAGACCCGGACGGCTTAATTACTGGAGTTGTCCTGGTGTTCAGGGATGTAACAGAAGAATATAAATTGCAGAAAAAAATACAGGAGAGTGAAGAAAAATATAATCAAATAACCAGGAGTATCGAAACTATTTTGTGGGAATATGATATTCCAAAAGATTACTGGACCTTTGTTTCCCCTCAATCTCAGAAAATTTTAGGTTATGCACCTGAAGAATGGACAAATCTTAAATTCTGGACTGATCATATTCATGAAGATGATCGGGGATGGGCAGCAAGTTACTGCGCAGAATGTACATCCCGGGGAGAATCCCATGAGTTTGAGTATCGTTTTGTGAAAAAAAATGGTGAATTAGTCTGGTTGAGAGATATTGTAAATGTAGAACTTAATAATGGTGTGCCTGAAAAAATGTATGGATTTATGTCTGATATCACAGATCATAAAATGGCTGAACATGGGCTTCAAAATGAGAGAGATAATCTGGAAAATATTCTTGAAGCGATGAAAGATGGTGTTTATATTGTTAATCAGAAATTTGATATCCAGTATGCAAATTCTTCAATGATAAAAGAGCTTGGGCCCTATAAAGGAATAAAATGTCATGAATATTTCTATAATAGGAAGTCTGCTTGTTCCTGGTGTAAGTTCCCCGAAATTCTTTCAGGTAAAACTGTACACTGGGAGTGGGTTTCTCCAAAGAATGGGGATACATATGACTTGATTGAGACACCCATTAAGAATCAGGACGGCAGTATTTCAAAGCTG
>CBDVAD010000488.1:0-3009 GCA_965371875.1 uncultured bacterium | reverse complement strand
AGCGGCGTGAAATTAAAGAATTGATTAAAACCCTTGGGACAAGTTTTCAGGATGTGGAAAAATCGATCTTTAACAGTACAAAAAATATTTTTCTTGATGCTGTAATTGGCTGGAGGGATGGAGAGAAACAGAGTAGCTTTCTTGACAGGTATGATGAAGCTTGAAATAGTCTATTTCATAAACTCAAGTAAAACATAGTTCAGAATACCGCCGGCTTTCCAGTATTCAAGCTCCAGGCCTGTATCGATACGAACTTTAACTGGAAATGATTTAGAACTACCATCTGGAAGCTTAACATCCATAGTAAGTTCACACGAGGGTTGAATATTGCCTAAGCCCTTTAGTGAAAAGGTTTCATTCCCTTTTATTCCCAAAGAGTCAACTGAATCGCCATCTGTAAATTCAAGGGGAAGAATACCCATTCCCAGTAAATTTGATCTGTGTATACGTTCATAACTCACGGCAACCACCATCTCTACACCCTGCAGGGAGGGACCCTTTGCTGCCCAGTCTCTGGAAGATCCTGTTCCGTATTCTTTTCCTGCAAATACAATTAGTGGTGATCCATTCCAGCTAACGGCAGCATCATAAATGGCCGATGTATTACCTTTGTTGTCTATGGTATACCCGCCTTCAACTCCCGGTATCATTCTGTTTTTTATACGAATATTTGCAAATGTACCTCTCATCATTACTTCGTGGTTTGCTCGTCTGCTGCCGTAGGAGTTGAACTGTTTCTGATCTATCCCTTTGGAGATCAGATATCGTCCTGCCGGACTGTCTGCAGCAATATTTCCAGCAGGTGAAATATGGTCTGTTGTTGTGGAGTCAGGGAAAATTGCAAGACACTTTGCATCTGTAATATCACTTACTTCCTCTTTTTGTGAATCTTCAAGGAAAGAATCAAAAAATGGAGGTTTTCTTATATAGGTACTCTTTTTTTCCCATTCGTACAGGGTACCTGCCGGATATTCAAGTTCCTGCCATTCCCGGGAACCTGCAAATACATCACTGTATCGTTTGTTAAACATTTCCGGTGTCAGATATTTACTTATAGTGTCTTTAATTTCAGATTCTGCCGGCCAGAGGTCTTTTAGATAGATATTTTTCCCATCAGAATCTTTTCCAATTGGGTCCTCTGTTAAATCTGTTTTTATTGAACCCGTAAGAGCATGGATTACTACCAGTGGGGGTGATGCCAGAAAGCTGGCTTTGGACTCCGGACTGACCCGCCCTTCAAAATTTCTGTTTCCTGACAAAACATTTGCTGTAACCAGATCTCCTGATAAAATCGCTTCCTTAATTGGTAACCGCAGAGGACCGGAGTTGCCGATACAGGTCGCACATCCATAACCTATGAGATTGAAACCAAGCTCATCCAGATACTTCATTAGACCAGCTGCCTCCAGATATGAAGTGACAACCTGACTGCCTGGAGCAAAAGATGTTTTTACCCAGGGTTTGGATTTTAATCCCATTTCTACAGCTTTTTTTGCTATAAGCCCTGCAGTTATAAGAACCGCAGGATTGGAAGTGTTTGTGCAGCTGGTAATGGACGCAATAACTACATCTCCGTGGATCAAATTATGATCAATATCTTTTATATAGCTGCTTGCGTTAGTATCTTTTACACTGTAGATATCTTTTAAGGCCTTGTCGAACTCTTTAGAGACATCACCTAGTAATACCAGATCCTGGGGACGTCTCGGACCTGACATTGCAGGCATAATTGTAGATATATCCAGTTCTAGAACATGGCTGTATGTGGAAGGATTATTATCATCTCTCCATAGTCCCTGTACTTTTGCATACTCTTCTACAAGATCTATTTGATCTTCATCTCTGCCTGAAAGCCTTAAATAAGCCAGGAGTTCATCATCAATTGGAAAAAATCCACAGGTTGCACCGTATTCAGGTGCCATATTACTTATGGTTGCCCTGTCTGCAAGACTAAGGTTATCCAGACCGGAACCAAAAAACTCAACAAAACTGCCAACTACCCCATATTCTCTTAACATTTGAACAATTTTAAGTACAAGATCTGTTGCTGTTATACCGGGGCTAAGTTTACCATCAAGACGAAAGCCCACTACGTTTGGTATAAGCATTGTAAGGGGCTGTCCGAGCATGGCTGCTTCAGCTTCTATTCCTCCAACTCCCCATCCAAGGACACTTAAACCATTGATCATTGTTGTATGGCTGTCTGTTCCTACAACTGTATCCGGAAAAACCAGGGCTGTATCAGCATCTTTCTGAGCAGTAACTACAGAGGCAAGGTATTCAAGGTTTACCTGATGAATTATTCCTGTCCCCGGGGGGACAACCCTGAAATTATCAAATGCCTGCTGGCCCCATTTGAAAAACCGGTATCGTTCCTGATTACGCTCAAATTCCAGTTCAACATTTTTCTGGAAGGCATCTGCTGTGCCTGAATAGTCAACCATAACTGAATGATCAATTATCATATCAACAGGAATTAACGGATTTATCTTTGATGAGTCACCACCGGCATTGCTTATAGCCTCTCTCATAGCTGCAAGATCTGCAATCGCAGCACCGCCGGTAAGGTCCTGCATTATAACTCTGGATGGGTGGAATGAGATATCTGCACGTATATCCTTTTCAGACGGGTCCCAGTTTGCCAGGGCTGCCAGTTCTTCTTCACTTATATATTCTTTATCAGAATTTCTTAACAGGTTCTCCAGAAGAACCTTAAGAGAGAAGGGGAGAGAGTCAATATCAAAATCATTTGCTTTTGCATATTCTGTAATGCTGTAATAATTGTATGTTTTTTTTCCTACTTTAAGAATAGTGGTGTTCATGTTGACTCCCCTGGGAAATTGATGAGCTATTTTAAACAATAAGATTGTTTGAGTCTATGAATTGCTCCAATAAATCCCGATTGATGGGTGTGATATTTATTTGGGCGTGATCCCCGATATAGACTTCCATGCAGGAGTGGTACAATTCTTACTGTTCCAGTTTTTCCAAATCTGCAATGTCCTGTGT
>CBDVAD010000487.1:0-3024 GCA_965371875.1 uncultured bacterium | reverse complement strand
ATGAACTTCAGAACAATAACTGTTAAAAAGAATGAGAATTGCCCCATATGTGGTGAGAATCCGACAATTACAGAACTTGTGGACACCGAACAGGCAGTCTGTGATCTGGAGTAGAGGCTGAAGATTTTCAGCCCCACGAAGACATAGAACATTATGTTTCCCTGGAATGGAGAATATTATATGTTAAAGATAAAAAAGGATGTGTACGACGACATGATAGCCCATGCAAAAGAGGGGTTCCCTCTTGAGGTATGTGGTTACCTTGGAGAAAAAGACGATATTGTTTCACGCATCCGTAAAATGAAGAATACAGATGAATCCAATGAACATTTTACCTTTGATCCTGCAGAGCAGTTCGAGGCGATCAGAAATTTTCGTGATGATGACTATAAAGCAGCCGTTGTCTATCACAGCCATCCGGAAACACCTTCCCGGCCATCCGAAGAGGATATCAGGCTTGCCTATGATCCTGATGTTAGCTACATAATCGTGTCTCTCGCAGAGAGCTACCCGGTTGTAAAATCTTTCAGGATCGAGAACCTGAGTGTGACTATAGAAGAGATCAAGGTAGTCTAGTTAACAAAATATCAAATAGATGGAAATAAAAGCGGTAAAGACGCAAGGCTTTGCGTCTCTTTAGAGAGGAGAAACAGATGGATAATAAGAAAAAGCTTTCAATAATATGCTTCAGCGGAGATTTCGATAAGGCGGCAGCAGCACTGACTATGGCCACTGGTGCCGCGGCTGTAAACTGGGAAGTGAATCTTTTTTTTACTTTCTGGGGATTCAATATAATCAAGATAAAGGGCGGCCACGCACCTGTAGGTACAGGGTTCCTTGCAAAAATATTTAATTTCCTGATGGGGGGCAGGAAGAGTCTGCCTCTTAGTCGTTTGAATTTTGGCGGTGTTTCTCCTGGACTTATGACTGGTATGATGAAAAAGCAGAATGTGGCGACTTTAGAGGAGCTCTATCAGGCTGCCAAGGACCTTGGTGTTAATCTTTATGCATGTGAAATGTCCATGAATATTTTCGGGATGAAAAGGGATGATCTTGATTCTGCAGTAAAAGAAGTAATAGGAGTGCCTACTTTTTTGAAATATTCAGAAGATGGTCAGACTATCTTTATTTAACCACCCCCTGCTTAACAGGAAAGGCTGGTCGGGAGCAAGCCTGCCTGGTCGCAACTTCGTTGCTGCTCGGCTATGCACCCTAAAAAGGAGAAAAAAATGGCTGTACAGACATTGGATATAACAAAAGATCACTGCCCGATGACCTTTGTAAAGGCAAAACTTGCTCTGGCAAAAATAAGCAGTGGCGATATACTGGAAGTTACTCTTTCAGGTGGAGAGCCTTTGGAGAATGTGCCGAAAAGTGCCGAAGAAGAGGGACATGAGATATTAAGTATCAGCGAAGCTGGAAGTTTTCATTTGGTCAGGATTAAAAAAGGCAATGACAGGAATACATCGCCATTGCCTTAAACTAACCTGATTGTTTTAGAGTACGAATAAAGAGACCAGTGAACCAATAAGCCCGAGAATTACAAAAACAATTACTGGTTTAACAGGCATTACTCCATTATTCTTCATTGCCTTACCAAACATTCCGAATACAAGAGGGTGAACTAAAAATGGCATTGCAAAGATAAACGGGATTAAACTGGCTGTACCATGACCGAACATATCCCCCTGCACTGCTGCAAAAAGTCCGAAGTGGGAGATTGCTGAAGATGTTGCCATTGCTGCGTTCCATATGGATATCCCCGCAAAATGCAGCAGGAGAAAACTTCCAAAAACAGCCATAAGCTGCCAGCCAAAGCTGAAGAGCATTAAGCCCTGAACTTCTTTTGCTTCTTCACCATTGGCTACTCTTAGTTTTTTAAGGGAAAAGAACGTAATTACCATACCTATAATTACTACCAGTGCACCAGGAAGTACCATCAACTGATTTTGACGGGCACTGATAGCTAATATTGTAAAAACAAAAATATGACCGAAAAATGGAATGTTGATCATAATCGGAGCACGGGCAGATGCTTCATGTCCAAGATCTCCTGCTGTACAGGCACCTGTAAGACCGGAGTGAGAAAGTGACCCCGCCATGCCGGGTGCCAGGTTTCTTACGTGGTTTGCTTTTCCAAAATGGATCAGTAGTAAAATTCCACCGAACATCCATAAAAGTTGTCCGAAAAATCCGTAGCCCATAACTTTTGTCATTTCATCAATCTTGAATGCCTGAAGAATTCTCGATCCGCCAATAAGGAAATTAGCTGCCAGTACAACGGGGATCCCGGCAAAAAGCAATGATCGCATTGTAGGACCGAAAGTCCAGTTGGAGAAAATAAATCCAAATCCTGCAGATAAAAGCATTGCAAAAAAGATCTGTGGTAATGGAATAACATTCTTAATCCACATAGATATGAAGTAAGAAGCAATAAGCAGTCCCAGAATCATAATCATCTCAAAGAAACCTTTTAGAAGGTACTGTGATTTATTTTTGATTTTTGCTTTGGAGTCAATGAGGATAATGGCACCCATCAATCCAAGGTAGGTTAATATTGGAAATGCCTGTGACAGTGGACCACTTCCAGTTTTTCCCATAATTATTGTATAGGCTCCCTGAATAGCAATAAGAATAAAAAAGGAACGGATTATAAAAAAGAGCTGAGTTCTTTTTGTACCGAGAATTACTTCTTCTTCGGAAGGTATAACCAGGTCTTCAATATCAAGATGTTTTTTAGAGATAAGCTTTTTAAGCTCCTGGCCTCCGACAAAAAATGTTACAATTAATACAACAACAGTAACTTTACTCATGAATCCTACAATGGTAAATTCAGGAAGACCGGCAGCAGCTACTCCGCTTTTTTCCAACAGGAAGCCCATCAATAATCCGAAAACAACAATAATAAGAATTGGTGAATATTTTGTTCCTGCAACAACAGTTCTTGATATTATTACAATAGGAATAAGCAGTATAAACGCTAAAAATAGTTGATTAAAACTTGAAAAATCCAAAATTATCTCC
>CBDVAD010000486.1:0-3026 GCA_965371875.1 uncultured bacterium | reverse complement strand
CCAAAGAGGGTGAACGTTTTTTTGCGATGCTGAGGGTTGAAAAGGTTAATGACGATGATCCACTGGTGGCTCAATCGAGAGTATCTTTTGAGAGTCTTACTCCTCTCTATGCTGAAAAACGTTTTGATCTGGAAACTACAGATGGAAATGTATCTACAAGACTGATTAATCTTTTCTGTCCAATAGGGAAGGGCCAGAGAGGACTTATAGTCAGCCCTCCAAGAACAGGTAAGACAATTCTTCTTCAAAAAATAGCAAATGCAATTACAACTAATCATCCTGAAGTTTTCCTAATTGTCCTGCTAATTGATGAACGGCCTGAAGAAGTGACGGATATGCGAAGAAGTGTTAAAGGGGAAGTAATTGCTTCTACCTTTGATGAACAGGCTACCCGTCATGTTCAGGTTGCAGAAATGGTTATAGAAAAGGCAAAAAGACTGGTTGAACATAAAAGAGATGTCGTTATACTTCTCGATTCCATAACACGTTTAGCCAGAGCCTATAATCAGACTGTTCCCACATCAGGGAAAATCCTTTCAGGTGGTGTAGATTCCAATGCACTCCATAAACCAAAAAGATTTTTTGGTGCTGCACGTAATATAGAGGACGGAGGAAGTCTTACTATAGTTGCAACAGCACTGATAGAAACAGGATCACGAATGGATGAGGTTATCTTTGAAGAATTTAAGGGTACCGGTAATATGGAAATCAATCTGGATCGTAAAATGGCGGATAGAAGACTTTATCCTGCTATCAATATTAAGAAATCAGGTACCCGAAAAGAGGAGCTCCTTCTCAGTGAAGACGAGTTAAACAAGATGTGGGTCCTTAGAAAGGTAATTAATCCCATGGATGATATGGAAATCATCGAACTACTGATTGACAGAATGCGTAAAACTAAGAATAATGAGGCGTTCCTGGCATCAATGAATACAAAGTGATGCAAGAATAGGATATTGCTTTTTAATATCATTGCTTTAGTTCCTGAAATAAGCCTCGATTCAGAGGGATTATTATTGGGGATAGACTGAAATGAGGCGTTCCTGGCATCTATGAATACAAAGTGATACCAGGACAAGAATGGAGGAAAAAATGAAGGCTGGATTGCATCCTAAATACGAGATGACAACCATAAAGTGTGCCTGTGGTAACGAGATTCAGACAAAATCAACAGTAAAGAATATTGAAGTTGAAATATGCTCAGCATGTCACCCCTTTTATACAGGGAAACAGAAACTTGTAGATACAGCAGGACGAATTGAGAGATTTAACAAGAAATACGGTGTAAAATCCACCGATTAATAATCTCGAATTGGTTTAATCAACGTAGGGGTCGCCACTCAGGGTTTGCAAAGCAAATCCTGGGTGACGACCCCTACATTTTTTACCGTTGTTCCTTTTTAATGTATACCCCATAGAATCTGTATATCACAAGCACCAAAATAAGCATAATTGGAAACCAGTCTCCTAAAATCGTATAAACGGTATAACCGTTATACTCATACAGGGGAATTTGAGCAGTTATAGTGTCAGCCTGAAAAAGAGGAAGTGTGTAATTCATTCTTCCCCATGGGTCAATAACAGTAGTAACACCTGCATTGGTTGAGCGGACCAGGATCCGTCTTGTTTCAATAGTTCTTAATCTTGCAGCTGCAAGGTGCTGGGTTTCTCCGGACACTGTCTTTGACCATGAATCATTAGACAGGTTTATAAGAATATCTGCCCCGTTTTTTATGAAATTCCTTGCAATATAGGGAAATGAATCCTCAAAACAGATAGGAGCTCCAAAATTTACCTGATCACCTTCTTTCATAGGTAACTTAAAGATTATACTGGGTTTTCCTATAGTCCATCCCTGATTATTTATTCCAATAACATTTTTAAAGAATAATCTGACTAAACTGATATTCCAGAAAGGTATATTTTCTGCAAGGGGCACAGGATGAGATTTTCCGTAATATTCCACTATTTTACCATCTGGTGATATCAGAAGGACGGCATTGAGTGCGGAATTTGTTTCTCTATTAAGTATATATGGGCTGCCAACCAATATGGGTGTATCGATTTCTTTAAGAAAGTCATTAAAAGGATCACCAACCGGAACTTTTTTGTATCTGGAGCTGTTTTCGATATAAGGGTAACGAAATGCATTTTCACTCCAGACTATCAGATCCGGTTTTATATTACTTTTACTTAGTTCCTCTCTGGTTAGGTCCTGGCCTTTTTTTATACTTTCAATCTCCTTTCCGGTAATCCATGAATCTGCATCCTGTTGTACCATGAGTACATTAATGGACTTTTTCCATGGAATTTCTTTGTGGCTGATATATATTCCATAACTTATACTTCCAATCATAAGAATTACTGTGAAAATCCAGCTGAAAATAATCCTTTTATCTTTAATTAGAATTGTCTCCAGTATCATGGCATTGAAGAGGACAATCAGGAATGAGATGCCCCATTGACCGGTTATATCTGCAATCTGTACAAATGGAGCAATTCCAGCGCTATGTGCCATTAGTCCCCATGGAAATCCAGTGTAGCCGATAGATTTAAGGTACTCATAGCTGATCCATACTACAGCAGTTAAAAAGGGACGGAGAGTACCGTATTTCCCGGTAAGTGTAATAAATGGGCTCAGAATAATGAAATAAAGGGTATGGGCTGCCACTACACCTGACAGTGTCCATACTGAAAAATCTTCGAAGAAAAGAAGCCAGAAATATATTATTGAAGTAGATAAAAGCCCAAAAACGGCACCTGATAAAAAAGATTCCTTTAAACTCTTACATGTGTACAGTGTATAGAACAGAGGTATTAGGGCTATAAATCCAAGTATTGTGTTTCCATAATGAAAAATTTCATTAGGCTGCGCCATAGCATAAAGAAGAGAAGAAAAAATAACCAGTATAAGTCTGCTCAGAGTCATTACGGAATAGTATATGATAAAGAATGAATTTAACAGCATGCACGAAAGAAAATATTTTGTTGATACATCAAACATGTTAGTTATAGGCTACCTAAAT
>CBDVAD010000485.1:0-3046 GCA_965371875.1 uncultured bacterium | reverse complement strand
CCAGAGACAAAACAGATCAGTAGTTTTCACGGTCAAGCTTTACTGCACAATTAAGCATTGCCTCGAAGAAGTATCCGTTGTTCCCTGGCAGATGCTCTCTGTTATACTGATATCCCATTGCAATATCCCCGGAAAGAGAAAAACCCGGAGAAAAATGATATAACACTTTTATCCCTCCAATATGGGAAACAACAGGAGTACCTGTTGGAGTTGAATCGGAATTTACTTTATAATTGTCAAACTCACTCGCCGGATCGAGAACATTCAGATAGATTGGCCCCTTCTGTCTGAATTCATAGCTTATAGAAGTTTCAGGTAAAAAATTATAATCCCATGAAAGTTCAAAATAGAATGATTGTACATCTCCCCCTAAAAAATATCCCGTCGGAAAATCGAGATATGACCTGTCCTCAGTAGAATCAGGCAGAGACACCAGTTTCTTCCGGGAAGAAAAAATCAGGTAGGGCTGCCAGCGGTTGTACATCCATGGATCGACCCTTGCCCATTCAAAACGAAAATCCGGATTGCCCGGCAGAGGGGTATTAGCCAGATGCATTCCGGCTATGTATCCCATGCTGGTAGGAATTGATGATTCCCCCTCCAGAGGGTTCCGAATATCATCTATGGCAAACTCCCCGTAAATCTGAACATTCCTGCACGGGACAAATGAGGCATCAAACCCCGCCATCACATTGCTGTAGTTCTCCCCGTAGACATTATGTAGATACATAAGGGGAGTAATCTCGTTTAACTCCGGTGCCCTGCCTCCGATAACAATTATATCGCTAATACCAATAAGAAGTTTTTCAAAAAACATAAACTCAAAGCGATGACCTGTCAGAGTCTTGTACTGTTCAAAAGAATCCTTCTTCTCGAAAGTAGCAACTCCTTTGTCCCACATATCCTCCTGAATTCCTAATTCAGCTTCTGTCAGATAACTTTCCAAAGCCGCAAAGAAAAATGTCGCCTTGAAAAAATCTGAAAAGTACGATAAGTACACCATATCGTAGTATGGAGGGCTGTCAGAAATAACAAGAGAACTGCGATATCCGGGACCCCATTTCATCTGTTCCCTGCCTATAAGGAGATCCAGATTCAGATTTCCTGCTTTTAGATAGCTTCTGGTAGGAAAATTGAAGTCAAATTCCTGAACAAATGGATCTCCTGTAGGAATGGTAGAATAATCTGATGATCTTGAGGAAATAAAAAAATCTTTCCTCAGATCATATTCGAGGTGTATTACACCATTTGGGAACCCGGTAATGAAACCCAGATTGAGTAAAGGAGTATAATAAAGAGACTTCCTGTAATAAAGGTATTTCTGTGCTTCAGGTATATTATCACTCTGATACTTGAGACCTGCGCTCCCCTCGAGTACTGGAACCAGGAAGATTTCCCTTTCCGATTGTCTGATATGCTTCTGAAGCAGATTTACAAAAAGGTCTCTGCTGTGAGTTGATAATTCATTTTTTCTTTTTTCAATTTTTTTCAGATAGTAGAGATACTGATAGTTTGAAAATGGTCTGGAATAAAAAGGAGGGGTCTGTCCAATTTCCAGGAAAAATCTATCCATAATTTTTATTTCAAAACTGTTGATAGGATAATTATCAGTAATCTGGGAAAAAACAGCGCAAAGAGCCAGAAAACAGATCGAAATAGTCAAAAAAACAGATCGTATCATTATCTCTAATTTAATAATACAAAGAGGCAATTACAATGAATTTGAAATATAAATTTTATACCCGGACTGGTAGAACCTGGGAAAATATTATATATTGTTCTAAAGAATTTATGGAGGCTATATGGACTGCGGCTGCACAAACTGTACATGTGATGACAATAAGGAAATAATTTCAAGCCCCTGCCCGGTATGCGGAACTCCAGGAAAGCAGGTACCTGAAAAAGCTGTAAAAGCCAATCTCAAAAAAGAGGCATTTTCATACATCAGGGAAAACGAGATTTTTCTTTGTCCCGATGAAGAATGTAAAACAAGCTATTATTCTAAAGATTATTCACATAAATTTGATCTATCCGACCTAAAAAGACCCCTTTGGTACAAGAAAGATTCTAATCCTGTAATCGCCTGTTACTGTAATAATATTACCGAAAAGCAGGTTGTGAATGCTGTAGAAAAATATGATCTTAAATCCTGGCAGGACATTGTGCTCCATTATCAGGAAAAAACACTGTGTTTGTGTAAAAAGATCAATCCCACTGGAGAATGCTGTACAGATTTCTTCTATTCAGTTATCAATAAGACTCTTCTGACTCTGGGAAAAGAGTTGGTTTCTGTCCCCGGAGGATGTACATGCTGAAAGTAAAAATACACCTTCCCAACCTGCTTCAGGAAGTCTTGACAGATAAAAATTATTCTTATCAAACAAACCATATAGTCACTGCAAGAAACATAAATAAACCTGAAAGCATAAGTTTTGCATGATGTATTCTTTTAGTAAATAACTCTGACAGGAGAGTTGAAGACAGACCAGTATAAACAGCTCCAAATACAATAAGCAGAGGAAGAATAAATCCTGTATTATAAACCAGTAGACTCCGGATACCAGGAGTTGAGGAATCAGTCTGAATCATATAGGCAATAGTAGGAAGATACACCTGCCCTGTGCAGGCCAGCTCTATGATAGAAACAGTAAAACCAGTAATAATTACTCCGCCAAATAATAAAGTTTTTCCATTGTTTTGGCGGATAACTCTATGCAATTTTTTTTTCATTGGAAGAGAGAGCTGAAGCGTTATCTCATCAAATCTTCCTGAACGGGCGAGGTAGAAGTCACGAAGACTTAACAGAAGGAAAATTCCTGTGACAATGCTCACTGTAAGTTTCATAATCAATCTTATAAATGATATATCTATAATTAAACGTATTGTGTTTAAAAGTCCGAATCCAAGAAGAAAATATGCAAGAAAAACAGAAAAAGTAAACAAGATACCTGTAATAAGGATCTCACGTCTTGTTCTCCCCTGAATTGAGAGAAAAGATATAAAAAAAACTAGTGTGGCGAATGCACAGGGATTTACTCCATCAATT
>CBDVAD010000484.1:0-3063 GCA_965371875.1 uncultured bacterium | reverse complement strand
ATTTTCCTCGACTCTTATTCCCGAATAATTCGGGAGATTGAGGATGAAATAAACCTTAAATGGTATATTACTACATCGATAAATGATTTTTCCGCCACCCCGGAGCCGGATAAGGTGAAAGGTCTTTCCTTCCTTTCCTTCCTGGACCTGATTAATAATAATCCGCCTGTCTCTCCGGAGATAGAGATCAATCCGGTAGAAGACCTGGCCATTCTGGCTTTTACCGGCGGTTCTACCGGGACACCTAAAGGAGTAATGGTCACCCATTTTCAGCGTCTTTCAAACATACATCAGGGGCTGCCCTGGATGCTGGCCCCCCTCCCGACTCTTAAAGGTAGCAGTTCGATACTGCTCCCCCTTCCTGTATTTCATTCCTTCGGTCACTGGATCCTTCAGTCAGCCATTTTCTGGGGCTTAAGAATATTTCTTATATCTGACCCGAGAAATATAAGACTTATTGTTAAAACAATGAATGAGTTTCGCCCTTTTATGGCTTGCATGGTACCTGCCCAGCTTATAGAGCTTTCCAGACGTGAAAGGGGCCTGAAAAGGATGCAGACTTTTATTATGTCCGGAGCTGCTCCCCTGCCTCTCTCGGTAGCTGAAGAGGTGGAGGATATCATAAAAATGCCTGTTTCAGAGGGTTATGGGCTATCGGAAACAGGTCCCTGTACACATATAAATCTCACGGCATTTTCTAAAATAACCCGTTTGTCTTCACATACCATACCCGGAATAGGAATACCTGTCCCTGATACGGAAGTGAGAATAGTTGATCCTGAAACAGGTGCAGAAGTCCCAATCGGTGAGGTAGGAGAACTGCATGTAAAAGGTCCTCAGATAATGAAAGGTTACTGGCCTGAAGCAGGTTCAGGCCTTGATGAAGAAGGATGGCTGAAAACCGGAGATCTGGCTAAAATGGATCAAAACGGATATTTCTTTATTGTTGACCGTATTAAAGACATGATAAACATCGGGGGAATGAAAGTTTATTCCCGGGAACTGGATGAGATAATAATCAGGCATGAAGCAGTGGAGAATGTTATGACAGTGGGAATTCCTGATCCCAGAAGTCCGGGAAGTGAAAAAATAAAAGTATTTATTAAACCAAAAGAACTGTTTAGAGACCGAATCACTGAACAGGAGATAATAAGGTACTGCAGAGAACGAGTCTCCTCCTATGCAGTACCTCACTCGGTCGAATTCAGGGACCATCTGCCCCATACTGTAACCGAAAAGCTTTTTAAGAGGGCATTGAGGGAGGAGTATTTGGATACTTAGTGAGATTCTATGATATGATGATATCAGGCAGGGGATCTGTTATGTCATTTACACCGTCATATCTTAAACTCCACAGGAATGGTATTTTAAAGGAGAGAGCAGAGCAGATTGAAGAAATACTGGAAGATTGCACACTATGCCCTAATGAATGTCATGTAAACCGGATAAATGGAGAATATGGGATCTGCCGAAGCGGAATTTTACCTGTTGTTTCATCCTTCAGTCCTCATTTTGGCGAAGAACCTGTTCTTACAGGCAGAGGCGGCTCAGGCACCATATTTTTTACGAACTGCAATCTTACCTGTATTTTCTGTCAGAACTACGATATTTCCCAACTTGGCAGCGGATTGGAAGTATCATACAGAGAACTTGCAAGGATGATGCTTTTTCTTCAGGGAAGGGGCTGTCATAATATTAACTTTGTAACACCAACCCATATGGTTTATGCAATTCTTAAAGCCCTGCCCACTGCGATTGAAAGGGGACTTAATGTCCCCCTGGTATATAACAGCGGAGGATATGATTCTGTTAAGACTCTCAGGCTTCTGGATGGAATCTTTGATATCTATATGCCCGATATGAAATATGCAGATGAAAAAACAGCATTTGAATTAAGTGGAATTCATAACTATCCTGATACTGCTATGATGGCAATTCGGGAGATGTACTTGCAGGCAGGGGACCTTGAAACAGACAATTCCAATATCGCCGTCCGTGGTCTGATAATCAGGCACCTGGTACTTCCTCAGAACACAGCTGGAACAGATAGAATAATCAATTTTGTTGCAGGACTATCCGGAAACACATATTTCAATCTAATGGACCAGTACAGACCATGTTATCATGCATCCGACGACTCCAGAACCAGGAAACGGCTGCTGAGAACTGAATTTCTTGATCATTTAAAGGAAGCTGAGAAAGCAGGTTTGATCAGGTGCATTGGATGACAGGTGATTCTCAGGGTTGAATCTCTGTCCCTCTGTGCTCTAAATCCTTATCCCATAAATTTGATATAATCCACATTAAGCACTTTTCCAAGTTTTCGAGCAATTTTTAAACCAATTTTGCGTCGGCCATTTTCCATTGCTGAGATATTCGGGTAATTTGTCCCTGCAGCATCAGCCAATTCCACTACTGAAAGTTCCGCCCTATGTCGGTAGGCTTTAAGGAGCTTTCCGGGAGTTTTTTCTGCTTTTATTTCTTTTGCAAGTTCGCTTGTCTTCCATATAACAGATTCATCAGAGTTATCAATAATATCTGCCAGTGGAAAACTTTCTTTAATCAGGTTAAGAATGATTTCCGTACCAGCTCCGATTATATTTGCTTCAATATGGTGCACTTTCTCTACTACCAGCATAATATACCTAAATTTCTATAGATTTGGATTCACAGATCCAGCATGCTACCCATGAATAAAATAAATGACAACAGTTTTGGTAACCAATACCTTATACGTTTAAAAAAATATCCTTTTTGATACATAATCTCAACCACTATTTAATTCTGGATGCGATTTTCAATCCTGTTTTTTATTATCCTTCTTTAGCCATAACCCTCTCTAAACACCTTTAGAGCTGGATTTTGCATGGATATGGGTTCGCTGGCCATTGTTTGAAGCAAGAATCACTTTACACCTGTATATATAGGTATGAAGGGTTATTCCAGTTTTATCCCGTAAGGGATTGTATGAAACTAGCCCATCAATTTATTGATGGGATTATTGATGTAAATAAATAATAAAAATGATTGTTAAGAACAAATATTGAACACAATTTTCAGTCC
>CBDVAD010000483.1:0-3075 GCA_965371875.1 uncultured bacterium | reverse complement strand
TTCATCTCTCTTGCGAGAATATCGTATTTTGCTATAAGGATAATAATACTCTGAAGTTCTCTGGTCGAATAACTTTTTAAACCATCGATATAGGTCTGCTGATTCCTTTTACCCCGAATTTGGGCCTTTGCCAAAGCTTCATCCCGGCTGTACTGTCTGGAAAACAGCTGAGACAAAGTCAGAAGTTTTCTAAACTGCCATTGAAGTCCGCTAATAAGCTGAATGGGAGAACCTTCACCGGAAAGTGCAATTTTATGGAGAATCTCAACAGAAGATGAAAAATCACCTGTTGCTATCCTTTTAAATAAGGTAAAGACATTCTCCTCTTTGCTATGATAAATAAAACGTTCAATGTCTTCTTCTTCTATCTGTGAATCTTCACCAAAAAATATCGCAAGCTTATTACATGCAATCCTCATATCGTTTGTATTGTTTTCAACCATTTCAAGAAGCATCTCTGTTGCATCAGTAGAAATACTTATTTTTTCTTTCCGGAAATAATTGGCAACCCATGTTTTCTTTTGATTTTCGAATAATTCCCAGAAAATACGTACAGATTTTTTGGGTATGGATGAGGCTATTTTTTTATCAACAGAGGATTTATCTGACACGAGAAACAGAGTGCAATCTGTTCCGGGTGATTTTATATATGAAAGAAGCTCTGCTATTTCATCCTTTTTCAACTCTTCCACATTCATAAAGGTAACAAATTTATAACTTGAGAAGAGTGCCCCATTTTTCATCAAAGAAACGACTTCTCCAACAGACGTATCATAAGGATAAAATTTATGAATTTCAGGACTTTCACCCGCCTGTTTCTGAAAGGATTCCTGAATTTTATGAATTTCATCAAATTTTTGACCTACTTCAGGCCCCAGAAACAGGTATACAGGTTCCGGATTATTCATAGCTTCTAATTAAATACTGGAGTTTCCCCAATATCCTGACGTTCTGCGAGTATATTGGAGGATATACAGGGTTTTCAGCCTTTAGTTTTATTCTGTTTTTTTCTTTGAAAAATCTTTTTAATGTTACAGCTTCATCATTCACCATAGCAACAATAATATCTCCGTTCTCTGCAGTCTGTTTTTGAATCATTATGGCAGTATCGCCGTCCATTATACCTATATCCTGCATACTGTCACCCTTCACTATCAGTGCAAAATGATTTCCTGTAGAAAGATTGGATGCAGCAATTTTTATATAACCATCAAAATTCTCTTCTGTCAAAAGAGGTAGTCCTGCAGCTACATTTCCAAGAAGAGGAACATCAATAATCTCCTCTTTTTCCTTTTCATCGTCGATGATACCAATGGCTCTGGAACGCTTGACATCACAATGTATTTTACCCTTTTTCTCAAGAGCCTTAACATGGTCGTATGCACCGTTTGCAGTAATATCAAAAGATGAAGCTATTTCTCTCATGGTAGGGGGATATTTATTGGTACTGATAAATATCTTAATAAAATTGAGAACTTCTTCCTGTCTTTCTGTTAGTTTTTTCACTTCTTAATTTCTATTCCAAATTTCTTTATTTTACCATGTAAATTACTTGGATATATACCCAGTGTTTCCGCTGCACGTGAAATATTATAACTGTTTTGCACAAGTTTTTGAATAAGAAACTGCTTTTCAAATTTATCTTTGGCTTCGGTAAGTTTCATATCTGCATACTCATCTTCCAGGTTTGACTTAGCTTGTGTATTTTTATCTTCCTGTAAATAATATTTTACAGTTTCAGCTGATATTTCCTCCTCATCTGTCATTATATTAATTCTTTCGATAAAATTTTTCAATTCCCTTATATTTCCAGGCCATTGATGGGTACGTAATAGTTTAAGACCATCTTTAGATATTGTTTTACAAATCTCACTATTGTTCGACTTAAACTTTTTCATAAAGTATGTAATAAGCTCTTCCAGATCATCAATCCTGGTCCTAAGAGCAGGTGCATGAATAGGGACTACATTAAGCCGGTAGAACAGGTCTTCTCTAAAACGTCCGGCAGAAACTTCAACTGCTATGTCTTTATTGGTTGCAGTAATAAGCCGTACATCTACAGTAATCGATTTTTCACTGCCGATTCTTTCAAATCTAAGCTCCTGAATTGCTCTTAAGACCTTTGCCTGAGCACTCATCGACATATCTGCAATTTCGTCCAGAAAAAGAGTTCCACCATGAGCAAGTTCAAATTTACCTTTACGCCTTGCTACCGCAGAGGTAAATGCCCCTTTTTCATGTCCAAACAACTCACTTTCAATGAGTGTATCCGGGATTGCAGCACAGTTAACTTCAATAAAAGGCCCCGTGGATCTGTTGCTTTTACGATGAATCTCTCTTGCAATAAGTTCTTTTCCTGTTCCATTTCCACCAGTTATCAATATTTTTGCATTGGATGAAGCACTTTGGTTTATCCTTTCCCAGATTGCCTGCATTGGTTCTGAAGAACCAATCATTGAATCTTCCATAAGAATTGAGTTTTTCAGGATAGCATTTTCTTTTTTTAGTTTTTCAAGCTTAAGTGCATTTGTAATAAGATTAATTATCTTATCCAGAGACAGCGGTTTTTCCAGAAAATCATAGGCTCCCAATTTAACAGCCTTAACAGCTATATCAATATTTGCATGACCTGAAATCATGATAACTTCAATATCCGGATATTCTTTTTTAATCTCTTTTAAAACATCGATGCCACCCATATTTGGAAGCCATACATCCAGAATAACAAGATCTATTGTTTCTTCTTTAAGAATGGCTAATCCTTCAAACCCGTCTCCTCCGGTAAAAACCTGATGATTTTCATCTTTTATAATATCAGATAAAACAGTTCTGATTCCAGGTTCATCATCAATAATTAAAATCTTACTCATTTGGAATCCTCCATAGGGAGTTCAATAAAAAAGGTTGTTCCCACTTCCAGCTCCGATTCATACCAGATTACACCCTTATGGTCAGAAATTATCCTCTCCACAATGGGAAGACCAAGACCGGTTCCGCCTTCCTTCGTTGTGAAATAGGGATTAAAAATTATATTTTTCAGGTCAGGGTCTATCCCTGAACCAGTATCAGTGATCT
>CBDVAD010000482.1:0-3077 GCA_965371875.1 uncultured bacterium | reverse complement strand
AAGATGTTCGGTTTTCTACCGGGAATAACCACTCCCGGCGGTGCTACCCATCAGGCCATAGAAGACGTGGCTATAATGAGAAGTATTCCAAATATGACTGTATTTGAAACAGGTGATGCTACAGAAATAGAAACAGTACTGGATGAAGTCTACAATACTGATGGACCAGTTTATGTAAGAATGTTAAGAGGAGAAGTTCCAAGACTCTTTGATGCCAATATTCCATTCAAAGCAAACCGGGCGAGGATTTTAAGCGAAGGGGATGATATAACCCTGATCTCAGCTGGAATAACTACTGAAGAAGCAATGAGAACAACAGCTGCATTAAAGAAAAAAGGGGTATCTATTCAGCATCTTCATGTATCCACCCATAAACCTTTTACTGATCCGCAAATTCTGGAAGCTGTATCAAAATCCAAATACGGCGTCATAACTATGGAGAACCACACTGTTATCGGAGGATTGGGGACGGAGGTAGCAGAAGTTATGGCAGAAAACGGAATTGGAAAAAAACTTCGAAGGCTGGGACTGAATGACACATTTACCCATGGCGGAAGCAGACATTATTTAATGAAAACATACAATCTGGATTCCATTTCTCTGGTACATAATATTGAGGATTTTATAGGGCAGAAACTTGGGATATCTGAAGATGATCTTGAGTCAGTCAGAATTGAAGCTGTACATAGTGCAGCAAAAGTAGAGGCTCTTTAGATGGTACCGGGAGGACAAAGACTCAAACTCTCAGGAGACAGATATACTGTAGATTATTTACTTACAGTAGAAAAAGAGAAAGCCCGTACTCTGGCTGAACATATCTGTTATGAGCAGACAGTAGAGTTCCCGGGAGACCTTATTCCTGATGGTGAGATAAAGAATCATATTGTAGGCAAAATAGAATCTCTGGAAAGAATTGATACTAACAGATCTCTTGCCAGAATAAGTTTTGCAGTGGAAATAACAGGTTTCGAATTTACCCAGTTTCTTAACAACCTTTTCGGTAATATCAGTATACTCCCTGGAATCAGGATAGTTGATATACAAGTTCCGGAATCCCTTCTGAAAATAGCAAAGGGTCCCAGGTTTGGAAAACATGGAATAAAGGAAATATTTGGTGTAAAAAGACCTTTAATATGCACAGCCCTGAAACCCCTGGGATTATCCGCTGATGAATTAGCTGACCAGGCCTACCAGTTTGCAGCTGGAGGTATTGATCTGATAAAAGACGATCATGGTATCTGTAATCAGACTTTCAGCCCCTTCAAAGAAAGAGTTGAAAAGTGTACAGAGGCTGTAAAAAAAGCCAACCGGAAGTTTGGAACAAAAACACTCTACCTGCCGAACATCAGTGGTCCGGCAGAACTCATCAGGGAATGGGCAGAAACAGCAAAAGAAACCGGTGCAGGTGGACTGCTTATTGCTCCCGGCCTGATTGGTTTGGATACAATGAAATCCATATCCGAAGACGATTCAATAGGTCTTCCTGTAATGGCACACCCTGCCTTTGGAGGAACCTATGTGATTTCTGAAACCAATGGCATATCCCACGGAGTTCTTTATGGTCTCCTGATGAGACTTGCAGGAGCTGATATGACAATATTTCCTAATTTCGGTGGAAGATTCTCTTTTTCAAAAGATGAATGTCTGGATATTTCATACAGCTGCGCAAAGCCGTTAAAAGGAATAAAATCGATTCTTCCAGCTCCCGGAGGAGGCATGACCACGGACAGACTTCCCGAGATGATAGATGCATACGGTAAGGATCTTGTACTGCTGATTGGCGGAGGCCTGCACAGGCACAGCGATGATATAAAAAGGAATACCGAACATTTTCGCGAGATGGTTGAAAAATCATTCACGTAGGGGCGACCGGCCCGTCGCCCCTACGTGAAGGCGGCCCTGTAATTTTTCAGAAAATACTCTTTCGGTTCCAGAGATCCACCACATGTCCAGACAATATGTGTTATGTTTTTCCGGTCAATTTTATGCAGGGCAAGATAATCTTTACCTGTCTCACTGCCAGTAATAAATCCAGGACCCGCAAATCCGGCAGCTGCAGAGGGTTCGATCTTTATAGCCTCACTGTCATACAGCTCTGCCAGATATATAAGCATCTCTTTATCTTCGACAGTAAAACACCCATCAAGAATTGTACTCATCATCCTGGCAACCAGTTCTGAAGGCGTTCCAACTGCCAGACCGTCAGCACATGTATTTATTGACAGACCTATATCTTTTACTGCAATAGAACTATTTTTCCCGGTCACAAGACCCAGCATCATTGCAGGGGCTTCAACAGGTTCTGCAAAAAAACAATGGACATTGTCTCCAAAGATATATTTTAAACCAAAAGTAATTCCCCCGGGGGCTCCACCAACACCACATGGGATGTAAACAATAAGGGGATGTTCAGAATCTACAACCAGACCTTTATTTTCCAGTTGTCCGGCAAGCATTGACGCAGCTGCTGCATAACCAAGAAAAAGGTCGGTTGAGTTTTCATCATCAATAAAGAAGATACCTTTTTTTTCATTGGCAGAAGACCTGGCAGCCCGGCAGGCTGCGGAATAATCCGATTCATGCTCAATTACTGTAACACCCAGATCTCGTAATTTGTCTTTTTTCCAGATCTTTGCATCTGCCGACATATGCACTGTAACACTAAATCCAAAGGCCCGACCCATTAAACCAATACTCAATCCAAGATTGCCGGTGCTCCCGACAACAAGAGATCTGGATGTGAATATTGCTTTTATATCTCCTATAGATTTATCGATAAGTCCGGACACATCCAAACCATGTTCAGCCAGAATTTTTTCGACTATTACAAAAACAGAATAAAATCCACCCCGTGCCTTTATTGACCCTGAAACAGGTAATCCATGATCACCCTTGATATATAGATTCTCAAAACCGGATAACATTTTTTCAATTTTTATCAGGTTGGAATCAATAACACCTGAAGAACTATTTAATTCATGGAACATCTTTACCAATAAAGGGGCAAATCGTTTTAATCTTTTTTCAGCTTCTTTAATATCATTAAGATTCAGCTTCTGTTGCATAAGGGATTTTTC
>CBDVAD010000481.1:0-3095 GCA_965371875.1 uncultured bacterium | reverse complement strand
TTATTTCCTTGACTCAAAATGACTCTGTAAGTACTCTTAAGTAATATATGATTTAATCTTTTAAAGGAGGATGTATGTCCGAGCAGAATGTGACACCAATGCCGCAGTTCAAGATGAAACCGAAACTTGTGATTATTGTGGTCATTATAATTGCTGTCTTAAGTCTTGTAATGTCAAGCTTCTATATGGTTGACCAGACTGAGCAGGCGGTCGTACTGCAGTTGGGAAAATTTAACAGGATGGCAGGCCCTGGGCTTCAGTTCAAGCTGCCCTTCGGTATTGAAAAAAATTACAACGTACCAACTCAGCAGATTCAGAATATGACTTTTGGTTTTAGAACGGAACAGGCAGGAATAAGCACTGTCTATTCCAGAGGTGATTATCCAGAGGAATCGATTATGCTTACAGGTGATCTTAATATCATCGATGTAGAGTGGGTTATTCAGTACAGAATTACTGATGCCAAAGCATGGTTGTTCAATGTAGTGTACAGGAACCAGACAATAAGGGATGTGTCCCAGTCAACTATCAATCAGTTGGTAGGTGATAGAGCGATTCTTGATGTTATTGGTCCTGAGAGAACTAATATTATGGACCAGGCAGAGATAAGGATGAATGAAATTCTTTCCAGATATAATCTTGGTGCTACTGTAACTACAGTTCAGCTTAAAAATATTGTTCCTCCTGCCGGAAACGTTCAGGACGCATTTGAAGATGTTAATAAAGCCATCCAGGATATGGAAAGGCTTATAAATGAAGGGAAAGAGGAATATAACAAAGAGATTCCAAAGGCCAGTGGTGAGGCGGACAAAATGATTCAGATAGCTCAAGGTTACGCAACAGAACGTGTAAACCGTGCTCGTGGTGATGTAGCCAGATTCCTTTCAGTAAGGAACGAGTATGTTAAAAACCCAGCAGTTACCCGAACACGTCTTTATCTTGAGACAATTGAAGAAGTTTTTGGAACCAATGACGGGACTGATCTTATTGATAAAAATCTTGATGGATTTCTACCAATTAAAAGTCTTCAGGGTCAGGGGGTAGCACAATGAAAAAAATTATTACTGTACTCGTAGTTGTTGCCGTAATTATGGTTGTTCTTATGCTTCTTGGGCCTGTATATGTTCTTGAAGAGGGTGAACAGGCTATAGTTACAAGATTTGGAGCTATTGTCAGTTCTCAAACAGAGGCTGGATTAAAATTCAAGATGCCTGTTGTTGATACGGTTATTAAATATCCAAAAAAGATTCTTTCCTGGGATGGTGATGCTCAGAGAGTACCTACATCAGAAAACCAGTTTATATGGATTGATACAACCGCACGCTGGAGAATTACAGATCCCATTAAATTCTATGAATCTGTTACCACCCTTGAACAGGGCTGGTCCAGACTGGATGATGTTATTGACTCTTCTGTAAGAACTGTAATTGCTGAAAACTCATTAAATGAAGCAGTTAGAAACTCGAATTTAATCAACGAAATTAGTCGTGAAGATTCAACCACTGCTATAGTCGAACAGGATGGTGGTGCAGGAACAGGCATAGATGAACTGTTAAAGTCCACCTTTACTGTGACAACTTACGAAGAGATAGAAAAGGGACGTGAAGTTCTTTCAACAGCAATGTTTGATGCAGCATCAAAACTTACAAAACAGTTTGGTATCGAGCTGATCGATATACTAATTCGTCAAATTCGTTATTCCGATGACCTTACTGAATCTGTATACAACAGGATGATTAAGGAACGACGCCAGATTGCAGAGTTCTACCGATCCTATGGTGAAGGTAAGAAAGCTGAGTGGCTTGGAAAACTGGATAATGAACGAAGAAGTGTTCTTTCCGGTGCTTATGAAACATCTGAAACCATAAAAGGTACAGCTGATGCTACAGCAACAAGGATCTACTCTGATGCTTATGGTAATAATGCTGAGTTCTTCGAGTTCTGGAGATCTATTGAGTCCTACAAGAAAATTCTTCCTAATTTCAGGAAAACTCTAACTACCGATATGGAGTACTTTAAGTATCTGTATAATCCCGAGGGGAGATAGATAGAGACGCGAAGCATCGCGTCTGTACTATTGTGTAAAAACAGCTCCGGTGTGGAGACGCGATGAATCGTGTCTTTACACCGGTTTTTTTATGAGAGTGTGTGTGATAATGGAGAGAGACGCGGGAGGAAGAGAAAAGAGGCGCGATGAATCGCGTCTTTACATGGGATAAGAGTAGGCGCAAGGTCTGCTCCATATATGCACACATTGGTTAACATACAGATCATTCTGGAAGGGTAGACGCAAGGCCTAACCCTGCTCTTCCCTGATAACTGATAACTGTTCACTGGCAACTGCTTTTATCACTGCATCTACCCTGGGGCCGCAGAATTTCCCCTGACAAAAACCCATTCCTGCTCTTGTACGCATCTTTACAGCCTTTTTTGTATTAATATTGATATTCCGGGATAGAGCATCTCTGATTTCACCTTCTGTTACCCTTTCACAACGACAAATAATCCTGTCATCACTGGAAGGAAGATCTATACGCCGTTTGACCTCTGCTGCATTAAAAGTGTTTGGTTTTATTATTGCTTCCCGATTGGGATTAAAATTATTATTATTTTCCAGAGTAATCCTGTTTTTTATGATATTTACAACCATCTCTGCAATTGCAGGTGAAGAAGTAAGTCCCGGAGATTCAATTCCTGCTGCATTTATAAATCCGGGATATTCCTCTTTAATTATAAAATCCCCGGTATTTGGAGTTGGGCGAATTCCGGAAAACGTTTTAAGCCGCTTTTTAAGGTCAAAATCCGGAAGTGATTTACGGGCTGCATCTATTACATACTCCAGAGTCATCTCATCGGTAGAAGTATCTTCTCTGCTGCTGACTTCTTCTGAATTTGGTCCCATCATTAAATTGCCATGATATGTTGAAGTAACAAGAATGCCCTTGCCCTGCTTTGCGGGGACCTGAAACACTACAGAATTGACTGCTGCGCCGGTTCTCTTTTGAAACAGTATGTACTGACCTTTTCGTGGTATAATTTTGAAGTAATCTACTCCTGCCATTCCGGAAATAACATCAGAGTATACACCTGCAGCA
>CBDVAD010000480.1:0-3099 GCA_965371875.1 uncultured bacterium | reverse complement strand
TTTAAAAAACATCCTCCCTTTTTTAATTGGTCGAAGACCATAGATAAGTTCAGCAAGCTCAGTACGTCCCGACCCGACAAGCCCGTATAAACCGACTACTTCTCCCTTTTCTACAAAAAAATCAATGTCATGTAAAAATCCGTAGTCGGATACCTTATCCATTTCGAATATTTTTCCGGCTCTTGATGGATGTACATCAGGAAACAGCTGTGAGATTTCCCGGTTTACCATGTATTTAACACATTCATTCCTGTCCATATCACCATTATTTTTTGTAATAATCTTTTTTCCATTTCTGAATACTGAAATTACATCAGAGACAGAAAAAACCTCATCCATATTGTGAGAGATAAATATAACTGATATTCCTTCGTCCTTTATCTGTCTTATGGTTTTAAAGAGTATCTCTACATCTGATTCTGTCAGACTGGAAGTAGGTTCATCTAAAATTAAAAGCAGAGGTTTATATAGAAGTGCTCTTAAAATTTCAATCATCTGTCTCTGTGCAGCACTCATTTCAGATACTGAAATCTTTAACGGTACATCTACTCCAATGCGCTTACTTAATTTACCGGCATTTTCCAGTAACTGTTTTTCATCAACAATCCCTCCCCATTTTGCCGGTTCCTCACCCAAACATATATTCTGGGCACCGGTTAAAAAGGGGATAAGATTTCTTTCCTGATAGACCATTCTAATTCCTGCATGAAGAGCCTGTGAAGGATGTGTAAAAAGAACATTTTCTCCCTTGATAAAAATATCGCCTTCATCAGGATTTAAAATACCTGTAACGATATTACAAAATGTGCTTTTACCAGCGCCATTCTCCCCAACAATTGCATGAACCTCTCCCCTTTGTACTGCAAGGTCCACATTATCAAGGGCAGTGACTCCCGGAAACTTCTTTGATATATTTTTTACCTCTAAAACAGGATAGTTATTATCACTTTTTAACTCTTTATGGTCTTCCTGGACTCCGATTTTCCTCATTTTTATATTACCCCTCACATTCGTAAATAGTGAACAGGTCTAAAAAAAGTTCCAGGGGAATAAACAGATATTCCCCTGGAATAAACAGTGTTTTATCGTTAACTATTTCTGTATCATGTAAGGTCCACCCTTTTCTTTCCAGTTGTACCATGCTTTGGGGTCATTTGGATCACCGCCGTAGTAGTTAAACACAGCATGAATGGATTGACCGGGATCAGGCACATTTGTTTCGTCTGTTAAAACAGGAGTATGATATATAACTCCGCTTTTTGGAACCATTGAACCGCGGCTGCCTGGGGCAATTCCCTTTACTTGAGCTTCGTTTATTGCTTCAAAAAGCGTATGTGCATAAAGCTCAAAGGGCTGGCTTATACATGCAGCAAAAGGTGTTCCCTTTCGTATCATCGAATATGCCTGCGACCCGCCGTCAATTCCTGTTATAAAGATATCATCCCTTGTATATCCTGCCTGTTCAACAGCTCTTGCAGCGTATATTCCGGGTATATCCCAGGCCCCGAATATCCAGTTTAATTTCTTTCCATATTTTGTCATCCAGTTTGCAGCAGTGTTGTAGGCTTTTTCAGGATATCCTTCCAGAATTAAGAACTCTTCTGCAAGCAGTTTAACAGCTGGAAAATCCCTTTCAAACAATGTTGCTGCAACATAGGCCCGTCTTCTTAGAATATGCCATTTTGCGCTCAATATAGCAACATTTCCTTTCAGGTTCATTCTATGCAGGCCCCAGTAAGCTATCATTGAACCAGCAACAGCATTGTTTTGAGTAACATTCAATATAACTCCGGGCCTGCCCTCTGTATCCAGACAGTATACACCAATTCCTTTTTTTCTCGCCTTAACTATGAGGTCAGCGACTACTTCCATATCGAAGTAGGTGATGACAATTGCATCAACATTCTTCTGGATAAGGGTTTCAAGAGTCCTGCGCTGCTCTGCTCCAGTGAAGCCGGCAGTCATACAGTCTATCATCTTCCAGCCCCTGTGGGCGCAGTCAATTTTGTACTGCTGGAAATCTCTCTGGCAGGATTCTGCCTCAAGACCGTGACAGCACACAGCTACTGTTAGCTTTCCGTTTTCCTTTACACGTGGAGCAGGAAAGTCATCCGCAGTTGCCACTATTGATCCAAACATGAAAATTCCCAGAGTTAATACAGCAAACCACCCTAAAATAATTTTTCCTTTTCTCATTTGCTTCCTCCTTAATAAAATTAATTAAACTCAAAACATCTTTAAAAAAATGCCTCTATTGCTTTCCACCTCCTTTCTTTTCTAATTACCACCGGTTATATTGACAACTCATTTGTTTTAAAGCTCATATAATATTCCAACCATTTCGTTGAGAAAATGATAAGAGGCAGTTGCCCCGGGGTCCTGCACTCCGCATGTTCTTTCACCAAACGCATACGCTCTGCCTACCTGTGCCTTCATATCCTTTGTTCTTTCCATTCCTTTTTTTGCGGCTTCAGATGCTGCCTTAAATGCATTTTTTATTGAGCCGCCTTTATCAGCTGTCTTCTCAAATTCTTCAGATGCCGGAATTAAAGCATCAAGTATGGTTTTATCGCCAGGTTTTGCCTTCCCAAGCTTTGTAATACCCTGTACTGCGGATTTAAACATCATACTAAGATCATTGATATCTACACTTTCTTTTCCCTTTACAACAGCACTTGCTTTTCTGAATGCAGTAGCAAAGAACGCACTAAAAGTTGATGGATTAGCTTCACTAAAAACCATCCCCACATCTTTTAGTATCGTGGATATATCATGTTCATCTGTACTGGAGAGTAACTCTTCTACTGCTTTAAAACCCTTCTGAACTGTAATGCCAAGATCACCATCTCCAATTTCTGCATCAAGATCCCTTACCTCCTTCACATGGTTCTCCTGCATTTTTACTGCAGCCTCCCTCAAGACTCTTACAATATCAGCACTTAACAGCATGTTATCATTCATTATAATAGTAACTCCCTATGCCTGCTGAAGCTGCTGTAGTAAAAAAGGTGAATGTGAGGGTGCATCCAATAATTTTTTGAGTTCATTATCCAGATTAAATAAAGAAATTGAAGCCCCTTTCATTTCCATAGATGTTGC
>CBDVAD010000479.1:0-3114 GCA_965371875.1 uncultured bacterium | reverse complement strand
ATAATCAGGTATTTCATACTCAATATAACCGCCTCCCGATCTGGCAGTATCTATAAACCCTCTAATAGTATCCGAACCACTTCCGTCACCTATTTCAAGCATATTCAGGCCTTTGGAAGGTCCGAAAAGACTGATACCATTCCAGTCACCTCCAAAAAGATACCCAGACTCAATAAAATAAAACTGCTCAAAGCTCTCCAGAACTTCTTTCTGAACTATTTTTTCTTCATCATAAGTATTGTTACCATACTTTTTTACTCTGGCTTCAGCCCTGGACCGTTCATATTCAATATATTTTACAGCATTATCTACTTCTTTTTTTATAAACTCTTTCCTGGTATCAAGATATTCCTTCCTAAAATCTTCAGATTCTCTTTGAAACTGCTTTACCTCATCATGAATCCAGAAAAAACCAAACAGAGGGAACACCAGGAGAATTATCAACACTAAGCTTAACATGTAGACATGAATCAGGCTTATTGGTTTAATCATAGTTGATGGTCCTGCAAGCCAAAATAAGAAAGAAAAATACATTTTTTTCCATATATTCATTTTAGATTATTAGAAGGAGTTCTGCAAGAAATATATTAGAAATACAGCCTCCTAAAGTACTTCAAGAGGTAATCGGTTCAAAGGACTTCATCTCCGGCCCATCCACCATTTTTTGATTTATATATACGTCAGATCTAAACTGTGCAATTCTCTCTGCAGAAGATGCATTATGAGCAGCCTGCTCTAAAGTTGTATCTCCAGTAGAAATTACCCCATATCCAGCCACAACACAGCAGCCCTTATACTTTCTAAGCATATCCAGAATTGGGTTCCCCGGACTCCGATCGATCAATTGATAGATATCTACCAGTCCCAGCCTGGGATTAAGATAAATAGCTTCCGCATCTATGGGAGCAACTACAGGATGGTTGTCCGGTTCATAAGGAATATCAGCCTTTTCTCCTGCCAGAAGTTCTTCACCATATTTTTCTGCCAGTATTACCATACCCTCAGCCACAGCCATGGGATTAGTCGTTATCATGCAGGCATTCTGAATAGTATTTTTGTAAATTAATTTATGTATAAACAAATCAACAGGATCATCGTCGTGGAATTCCAAATCAAATCTTAACAGAGGGAAAGCCATCCCATCCGGAACAGCTGACATCGGACAATAGATCATCTCATTGGCAGATACCTTTTGGCTCATTGAACCTGTTCCATAGGCTCCAATTTTATTTTTATAGTTGTAATTAAGTCTTTCTACAAAATCAAGAATCATAACTTTATCAGTCACATCCCTTCTATTTAACAAGGTTTCATCGAGAAGATGAGGTTTTACCGGAAAGAAATTTTCTTTACCTGTTTTCTGAACTTTACGCTGAATATCTACCATCGGAAATCCTCTTCTTCTTAAATGAAGGGCAAGTGTAGCACTATGTTCAAGAGTAGAAAGTCTATATAGACAGTCTTCCAGAGATGAACCTCTGGCAAAGGGACCATGACCCCTGACAATTGTCAGATGATTCTCTTTTAGATATTCGGGAAGTCGTTCCTCCATTTCGGGCGATCCTACAGGTTGTTCATAACTACCAACCTGGACAGAACCAACAACAAAACTGCCAAAAAGATCTATAGGTGAAAACCGGAATTCCTCCCTACCCTTTTTATCCAGACCCAGATATTCCAGAAAAATCTCTTTATCCTTGTGATCAAAAGAAATTGTGGTACAGTTCATATAATGCCCGTGAGCTACAGCATTTATTCCAGGTGTTCGAAGTATTTTTCTATGGATTGTGGACTCTGTAGAACCTCTGCCGTCCCCCCAGCTGACATCAGAAAACTTAACTGGCACAATATCTCTGGGAATCAGACCGCCAATCTGGGAACCACTGGCAGTTATATAAAAATAATCATCATTATCAGGATCACACATGGAAATATTTCCACTATGGGTATTATTTGCATTAACCAAACCAAGTGCATTTCCCAGTAGTCTGAAATTTTTATAGATTGTTTCCTGTTTACTTTTCATACTTCTAAGTTCTCCTCTGGAATAAATTCTTCCATACCAAGATTTCTCAAAGTTTTATTTTCCGGTATACCCTTCTCATTCCATCCCAGGGCACTGTAGTATTCTTTGTGCATTTTACTGAATACATCCCTGCTGCAAAGGGTCTCCTCTCCATCCACGATCGTTGGTATTTCATAGAACCTGTCCGGAAGCCAATCGTCATTTTCTGTCTTCCCACACCTAATATTAAAAAGTCTCTCCAAAGAAATTGTTCTATGGGCAAACTTTAAAAGTGATCCGGAGTTTAGATTATCCCCTGTTACTGCATTAATTATCGGGGCATATTCATCAAGTGATATTGCAAATGAGCTGTATACACAGACCCCTATGATATCAATTGCCGTACCTTTCAAAGTTGCATTTTTTGATATTAAAGGAGTACCTTCAATACGATTTCCCGGCCACTCAGCATAACCGGCACAATAACTTAATGCAGCGGTATAACCGCCTTCCAGGTGGCAGCCACCTCTGTTACTCATTTCATAACAGAGAGCCTGACTATAAGATGTACGAGGATCATAGGCAGGAAGCTCTTGTTTTTTAACAGTCATAGAAAGTTCAGGATGACCATATCTCTCGCAAAACCTATAGGAACCAAGTGCAAGATATTTACCAATACCTTCTCCCTTTCCAACCATATCTATTAAACTTAAAAGATAGTTCTTCTTACCAAATCGCGGCTCTCCGTGTTTTTCAACAAAATCCCCCAAATCTTCCAAAAAGAGCTTTTCACCTTCACTAAGATCAGTATCCGTATCCTTAACAATTGTATAAAGTTCTACAAAGGAGGCGATAGTTGATCCAAGAGTAATAGTGTCCATTCCATATCGGTTAGCCTTATAATTTGCCCTGGCTATAAGCGGAAGATCGTAAATCGATAAATTTGCACCCAGCAGAGCAACTGTCTCAAATTCAGGCCCTTCACCTGCATCAATCACATCTCCCTTACTGTTCTTCACCGTGGTTTTTCTTTTACAGGTAATAGAACAGTTATAGCAAGTGTCCTTTTTTACCTCTATGGTATCCGATACCTTATCAGCTATTTTGGA
>CBDVAD010000478.1:0-3136 GCA_965371875.1 uncultured bacterium | reverse complement strand
GTAGATATAATTGGATTCTTTACAATGTTGTACATGGGCAGAGGCCAGTCATCCAGATACATAATACTGAGTGCAGGAGTTGCAGCAACTCCGACAGGCTGAATATAGATAAATGATTCGAGAATATGGCCAAGGAACTCACCATATTCAAAATTGTCCCAATTCCACACAAGAACATTTCCATTATTAATCTTTACTTTCCATAGAAGCGGTACCCGTTTACTGTAATCAGTTGCGAGTATCTTTGCACTATCTACAGGTATTCCCCATCCTGGGCGCCATTCCACGGTTCTATTTTCCAGGGCAATATTCTCTCCGGTAAAAAAACCTGATTCAAATCTATATCCTGTTGAGTTTCTTATCCCCCGGCGTTGTTCTTTTATACCAAGATAGGGAGCAATCTTGTCAAAACGACCATCAATCAGAGAAACTATACTGCCTCCACCCTTCAAATATTGATCAAGGATTGCAGGATCAAGGCCATTGTCGGAAGATAAAATAAGTCCAACTGCTGTAAAAGATGTAAGATCCAGAGGGACCATACCACGAAATTCTCTTGTGGATATTATCTGATAATTAATTTTCGAACGTCTTAAAACACTCTCTGTAAATTTAAGAACAGTGAGGGCCTTATCATTATTTAATTCTGCTAAAATTGCAATCTTCTGTTTTACAGGAGCCGGGAAAAGAGCTTGTTTTAGATATTTTTCTACATCAAGCAGTAAATTTACTTTACCATTCTCAACTCTATAGATATACCGACTTAAAGCAAACCCGCCATTTCTATTCGTAACAATTATGGGACTTGGTGCATATTCCTTATCTGCTCTTTTAATAGAAAGCCAGATATCCATTTCCCTGTCTGAAGGGATAAACCTGTAAAAGAATGCAGAATCTTTAACACTCTGCTTCCCCTGAAATTCTACCATCTCAGGATCTTTATATGCAATCTCCAAAAGAGACCCGTCCTGCGTCCAGTCGCCATGATACATTACCCCAAGTCTGGCAAGGGTGGAATTTAATCTTAAAGGCTGAATATAATCACCTGTAGATCTATCCTGGTAGGCACCGAGATTATCTATTACAATAACCTTCTTTCCCTCCTCAAACATTCGATCCAGAAAAGTTAGATATTCTTCTGCATTCCGCATGGAAGGTCCCCGGAACCAGGAAATAATCGCCCTTGAATATTTGGTAACACTCCTCCCGGGCAAGCCCCGGTCAATATCCCAATAAACAATCTTTAGACCCATCTTCTCAAGAGGTCTGGATAGATAAAAATAGATTTCATTTTCTAATTTTGTCTGCCCTTCAGAAGACTTATAAAGAGCAAGCACAGATTTCTGATAAACAGGATCTGCCGACGAGTAAATGCCGGAAATAAATATCAGAAAAATTAATATTACAAATAATAGTTTTTTCATAATTCTATCCTATAACGAAAGTAGATCAGGAAGACTGGCCATGCCACCTAACTCAAAAGTAAGAGACCAGTAATTCATGGGATCACTCACTGGATCTGTTTGATTTTTAAAAGAGGCAAGCACCCGAAAATATCCTGAAAACTCTTTCCTCTCATACCTCAAGGTATCACCTATCTCGAATGATACTCCGGAGGTATCTCCATCAATATAATATCCCGAAGCAAATCTAATCCTGTTATGCACATAATTTTCTTTTCCGGCAGCAAAAGAAGTAAATAATTCAAGACCACCACCTGCAGTAAGAACACCTTCAGGCAACCAATAATCTCCACTTCCTGAAGAATCTTCATATGAGAAGTTCCCACTAATATCCAGAGAAATATCCGGGTTTAGATTAATACTATTTGAATTTATAATCTCAAAGAAACTCCCCCAGATTAAATTGTCATCGTCCATGAACTTACTATATCCTGATAAACGCAGGGAAGTGTTCTTTATTACAGGTTTCTTTGTAAATGCAAAATTAAGCTGTGCTGCTGCTTCTCCCAGTTGATAACTAACAGGAGAAATACCAGGCATCAGACTGTCCTTCTCCCAGTCAAATCTATAGGCACCATCCAATATAACAGGACCAATAGCTGCAGCCATGGATAAACCTCCCTTGAACCTGTAATCATAATTCCCCAGATAAGTCAAAGGATCAGCATCGGATTCGAAGTTGTCGTCGGAGGTCATATGGATACCTGCTGAAGGAGCAATTGTAAATATCGAAAGATCAATGGGTAATCCGGCACTGAATGAATGAATCCTGCTGGAAGTATCTCCTGAAAAAAGATTATTTGAATCAACTTCATAATCGATGAGTAGAGAAAAAACACCATTTATATTTCGTTTGTATTCAATGAAAGAGAGGAAAGATAACATGGATGTATCGACAAATGTTGTTCCTGTAAAGGAAAGATAATCTGCGTGCTGCTTTGCCAGTTCATTATAAAATGATGTTACATTCCCGAAAACAGGATCTTCCTGGTAGACTTCGTTATATAAAGACAGTGCTTTGGCCCAATTCCCATTCCAGTGATATACCAGGCCAAGTTTATACCTGGCACTAAGATTCCATGGATCAATTGCCAAAACCTGTCTATACTGATCAATAGCTTCAGGGAACATCTTATCATTCTGATAAAAATCACCAAGCTCATTTCTAATCAGATAAGTCTGCTCAGCAAGATGATAAAAACCCTGAATCATTTTATCCTCAAGTATCCCATGTATATTTTGAATATTCAGCAGTACATTCTTCTGCAAGTTCCTGAGATCAGCTTTGATCCCTGAAAAACTTTCAGATATTGCTGATATGGGGATAGAAGGATCGTCATTTAGAAAACCAAAAATATCATCATCATCAAGTCTTAGATAGTCCAGGTAATCTACAAGATCATATACATAATCTCCATAGGAAAGAATTTCTTCAGAAAAGCTCTCATATATTTCTGATCTTTTTTTGCTGTCTCCCATCCACAGTGTATTCTGAAATAAGGAAAATGGAGCATCACTCAGAATTACTTCATCATCAATCAGATCATCAAAATAAGCAGAAGCAGCAGCTAAATTACCCTCAATCTGATTCATACTACCAAGAACATATCATGCCATATTAAGACCATATTTATATACAGACTCAAGATCTCTGATCATCATGCCCCTGTCCC
>CBDVAD010000477.1:0-3165 GCA_965371875.1 uncultured bacterium | reverse complement strand
ATATATAATCAACCTTTGCAAGATCAACAACATACTTCTTAATATCTTTGGCAATCATCTTTCCAACAACATTTTTCAGTTCAAAAGAACTGTAAAGATCCATATCTCCGACAACTTCGATGATATAAGTTGCAGAGTACTTTTTAAGTTTAATTTCCATATTATTTCCAGTTTCTCCAGATAATTGAAAATATCATTATATTAGCTATGCGTCAAGGATAGTTTTGGAAATACCTCTATTGACAATTAGGAACAAAGTGAATAATATCCACTCAGCTAAAGGCCCTTTGCAATAACCCTTACTACTTATTACGTAAGTAATTGAGACTGTCCTGTAATCCCATTTTCACAGTTAATTAGCTTGAATATTCTGTGAATTGAATAATATAAGTATTTGTGGCTTAAAATTAAGCCTCGATTCAGTGGGATTAATTTAAGGGACAGCCTGAAATAAATCTTCTAAACTGTCTGTTCCAAAAAGATTCTGTAAGTTTTGTAATGAGCCTATGTGAGAAATATATCTAAATGAACAAGGTGAAATTATGAACAAATTTGAAGAAATGGGTGTAAATCCCGAGATAGTCCGTGGTTTAGTAGCTCTTGGCTATGATCAACCCATGCCGGTGCAGGAGCTGGCTATTCCAATCCTTCTTGAGAGCAATAAAGATCTTCTGGCGCTCGCACAGACCGGTACCGGTAAAACAGCTGCATTTGGAATTCCTATACTGCAGAATGTAGATACCTCAAAAAAAGTAACCCAGGCTCTTATTTTAAGTCCCACAAGAGAACTCTGTATGCAGATTGCCGGAGATCTTGAACACTATTCCAAATATATAAAAGGCCTGAATGTCCTGGCAGTATATGGCGGGGCAAATATTGATATCCAGATTAGAGGTCTTAAACGGGGGGCACATGTGGTTGTGGCCACCCCGGGCAGGATGCTGGATCTTATACGTAGAAAGCAAACTGACTTCACTAACGTGAAGACTGTGGTTCTTGATGAGGCTGATGAAATGCTTAATATGGGTTTCAGAGATGAGTTAAATGGTATTCTGGCTGAAACCCCTGAAATTAAAAGAACATGTTTGTTTTCTGCAACCATGCCGAAAGAAATTGAGGGTATGGCTGGTAAATATATGGATAACCCTGAAAAGATAACTGTAGGTACACGTAATAAAGGTGCGGATAATGTTTCCCATGTTTATTATATGGTTTCAAACAAGGACAGATATAAAGCCTTAAAGCGTATTGCAGACATAAATCCCAATATAAATGGAATAGTTTTTTGCAGAACGCGTAAAAATACACAAGAAGTAGCTGATCTGCTGATTCAGGATGGTTACAGTGCGGATGCTCTTCATGGAGATCTCTCTCAGGCACAACGTGATTACGTAATGCAGAAGTTCAGGAGAAAGAATCTTAGGATGCTTGTTGCAACAGATGTAGCAGCAAGAGGAATCGATGTCAGTGACCTTTCACATATAATAAATTATGAACTCCCGGATGATCCTGAAACTTATATACATAGAAGCGGCAGAACAGGCAGAGCTGGAAAAACGGGTATTTCCGTAGCTCTTGTAGGTCCAAAACGCCGGCATTCAATAAAACATATTGAGAATAAATTAGGTAAAAAGTTTGAACGTGCTGTAATCCCTACAGGTAAACAGGTTTGTGAGCGTCAGCTTTTTCATTTAATTGACAGAGTTGATAAAGTTGAAGTTAACGAGGAGCTGATTGGAGAATACCTTCCTTCTGTTTTTAAAAAGCTCGAAGATCTGGACAGAGAAGCTATTATTAAACACTTTGTTTCTCTCGAGTTTAATCGATTTTTAGATTATTATCGTGATGCAAGTGATATTGTTTCGCCTGATGAGAATAGTAGAAACAGGAATGGTCGTGATAAGTTCCATACTGCAAGAGAAGGTGATGTACGACTGTTTATAAATCTTGGCAAGATGGATAAGCTTACTGTCCCAAGTTTAATTGGTCTTATAAATGATGCAACCAGAAGAAAAAATATACCTATTGGCAAGATAGATCTCCTGAAAAACTTTTCTTTCTTTGAGGTTAATGAGGCTCATATCGACCTCCTTATGAAATCCTTCCAGAGGGTTCATTACAAGGGTAGAAAGGTCAATATTGAAATATCAGACAAGGCTCCTTCCTATAATCAGCGACCGCGCAGTTCTCACAGAAGAGGCGGAGGTGGTGGATACAAGGGGGGCGGAAGACCATCCGGAAGGCCTTCCGGGGGAAGAAGATCCGGATAGGACAATAGGGGTACGGCGCGCCGTGCCCGTACGGTAAAGACGCACGTCCGTGCGTCTCTACGTCTAATCCTCGATAGCCTTCGCTTTTGTCCTGGCTAATGCCCACATTGTAAATTTTCTTACACGCTTGTCCGGATCACTTTTAAGAGATTCCAGAATCTCTTCACCCGATTTACTGTTAAGTTTCTCCAGTGCTCTTGTAACCTGTACCCGTACATCCTGATCCGGATCTCTGGCTGCCAGTACTATTCCCCTGAATGCAGATTTAGTACCCATCATAGATAGAAATTCTGCGGCAGATCTTCTTATACGGGGATCTCTGTGGGATAATTTTCTAATTACATGTTCCACATATCCAGTTGTTTCAAGAATCCCTGTAATAGATTCTTTTAGAGATGCTATATCTTCTGCAAGAAGTTTTTTTAAGGCTTCTTCCCCTGAATCGCCCATTAGTTTAAAGACATTCATGATTTTATCCCGGAGAACAGGTGAGGCATCTTTCATATTTTCGATAATTCTTGTAAATGCTTTCTTTGAAGTTTTTAAGGAAAGAGCTTTTATGGCTTCCCCTTCCAACTCTTCGTTTCCATCAATAAGTTCTACCAGAATATCAACAGCTTTATTTTGATCTGATTTACTCAAGCCGATTATGGCCGATTTCTTAACTTCGATAACCTCATTTTCATCTTTTAACAGCTCAGAAAAGTTATTTAATTTGTCCTGGTTACCAAATATAGCCAGTGCCTCAGCTGCAGCAATCCTAACCCGTTCAACAGGGTCTCTTAACATATCAAAACCCTGGTTCAGCATTTTACTCTCTTCATAATCTGCAAGGGCCCAGATGCCGGCAATCCTTACATCCGGATCGGCATCAGACAGAGCTTCTTTTATTGGT
>CBDVAD010000476.1:0-3171 GCA_965371875.1 uncultured bacterium | reverse complement strand
TCTCGAATTCTTTATTCTTTTAGTTCTGAGTCGTAAATCACTAGTGAAATTAAATGGATTTTTAATTATCAAATCTGCAGTAAAAGTCATAATTTCCATAATTCCAGCTTCATTATTATCGATATATTTTCTTCGTTTAATTGGTGATAGTTGGATTTATGGAGGTACATTGAAAAATTTAGGTATTATTATTGTTATTACTTTTTTCTGGCTTTTTATAACAGGCCTTATGTACAAACTGACCAGTCTGGAAGTTGTTGATTTTATTATGAAAAGAAGGTTGAAAAATGAATAATTTAAAATATTATATAATATGTTTATTACTTTTAACTTCTATTTTTTCTATTTCGGCAGATGAGAATGAAGATGAGATTAAATCGTTAAAAGAAGATAGACTAGAGACTATAATGTATGGAATAGATACCCAGGTAACCGAGCTCATTACAATACTTGAAGAGGAAAAAAACTTTGATTTCAATGATGATCTTTTAAATCTTCTGGAAAACTCCAGTAATAGCCGCTTAGAGGTAAGTATAATAAAGTTATTCAAGATAGCTGAAGATGATTCTGCAGTTGATTACATATTCGAGGAACTTCAGGAAAACTTTAATTTATCAGATGATATTCAGGTTTCTTTTATGAATTATATTGCTGATTATCAGACCAGTGAAATATCAGAATATTTTTTAGAACTCATTGAAGAAGATAGTAATACAATATCAATAGCGGCAATTACTGCTCTAGGAAATTCAGATTTAGAAAATACGATTGAAACTCTGATTGAATATTTAGACGATAGTCTATTTGATGATCTTAGGAAACCGGCAGTTATAGAGTCTCTGGGTAAACTAAAGGCTGAAGAAGCATTAGAGATATTATCTGATATTGCTACTGATATATATACTGATAATAGCTCATTGCGATGGAGAGCAGTAGTTGCCCTGGGTGAAATTGGAAAAGAAGAGAGCCTTACAGTTTTAAAATCATTATTTTCAGATAAAGATCCATATTTACGGAACTATACAATTACCGCATTAAAACATTTTCCTTCAAAGGATGTAAAAGATTTACTGATTCAGGGCCTAAAGGACTCTTCCTGGAGAGTAAGAGTTAATGCCGCCCAAAGTTTAGGAGAACTTGGTATAAAAGATTCTGTATCAATATTAATCTATAAAGCAGAAAATGATCCTGATATTCGTAATGTGCGTTCAGCTTCTGTTAGAGCCCTTGGTGAAATAGGCGGAGGTAAAGCTTATGATTTTATTCGTAAACTATATGAAAATGAACGTTCAGATATTGGGTTAAGAAGCATTTCCATTTCAATTCTTGCAGAAAAAGATCTTTCAAATTCAATTAAAACAATAAAAAATGTCTTTGACGAGGAGTGGGATAAAGATAAATCTGCTATACTCGATTATACCTGCAAAGTTCTTTCAACAACAAAAAACTCAACACTTAAAGATTTATATGCCAGGATGTTAAGCTATGACACAACATTAAATCTTAAACTATATGCACTTAGGGGAATTAGATTAAACTCCTTAAACTCATTTAAAGAAGAGGTTGAAACACTTACATCAGAAGAGACAATAAATGTAATTAGAAAACTTGCTATTGATGTTCTTGAGGACCTCTAATATTTAAAATCAGGTAAACCTTTCTTATCCAGTAAGTGCATAATTCTATTAAGCTTTAGAGCTGGAGATATCCATTCATTAAAAATAATAGTAGTTTCTATTCCTTCTTTATTCACAACTCTAATTTTTTTACCAAGACAATTAACAAGCTTTGTACCTTTAAAATCCGGAAAAAATTCCATAGATTTCGGAATAAAAGTAATTATATCATCTTCAAGTACAATTTCACCAATACGTTTTCCTGTTGCTATTATAAAGATTAGAAAATATTCAGAACCTGCACCACCTACTGAACGGGGGTGTTCTTTTCCCAGAAGATGAATATTACGGTGTCCTATTTGTCGGTTTTGATTTTTAACCACCATCTCTATTGCAATCTGTCCCGGTTTTCTTCGTCTGTCAATTTCGTTATATCTGGAACCGGCTTTAGGGCTTTTTGCGGATTCAAAATATTTGGCCTCACTTTTTACTGCCATACCTGTGTGAATTCCTGAGTGAGAAGGAAGACTTATAGAACTAAAAGCTTTTACCAATATATATACTAAAGTAAATAGAAGAATAACACCTATAATAATATACAGAATAAGTCTGGTGTTAAAATTATGAAAGATACTTTGTGAGGCAGGATCATAATTAAATATCAGAAAACCATTTCTTGGAAAGGATCTGATAGAATCATTAAATATAAGTTCAATGGGAGGATTGTATAACCCCGGGGACCAACTGTCTGGTATATTTATTCTGGTTTCCAGTGCTCCCTGTTCTCCCGGTTCTAACTTTAAGTTGGTTAAACTGTCTAATAAATTTTCATTCCCGGAAATAATTCCACCAAGTTTTATAAGAACAGGATCTGATGAGTGATTAATAACAGTAAAATCTACTCTGAAGCTTTTTCCAACAGTACCCAGATCTTTTGGGTAAATAATTTCCGGAGCACCTGTGGCTTCATGATTGATAGATTTATTATTATTATCGAATGATATAACTTCTTCATCGAGTGTTTCAGCAATAACAGGAAAAAGATTGTTTGCAATTTCTGATTCCTCACCAGTTGATTTTGACAGCTGATTGTCTGAGCTCTCTGTAACTCCTGACTTCTGAGCCTCCTGTGAATCCTCTGAATCAGAATATCCATTTAATGGAAACTGAATAAGCGTAACATCCCATCCCTGACGTCTCATATTCTCTGATATTTTAATAATATCATCTTTATTAGTACTTGAAATGGGGTAGGGGCTGCCAGGAGGAGGATCATGAATACCATCTGTTAAAATAATAAGCTTTTTAATACTGTTTGAAGGCAGCTTATCTACATATTCATATAAATATGAAAATGCAGATATTAGATCTGTATATTTGCCAAAAGGCTGAAGAAGAAGAATTCTGTTAAGGAGTGCCCTTATTTCGGCTTCTCCCTTAATAGTTCTGGATATCTCATACTCCGGAAAATCATTGAAGCTTAAAAGATGTAAACTATCACCTAATTGCAGCTGATGTTTAACTATGTCTTCAATAAGATATTCGATTGTACCTG
>CBDVAD010000475.1:0-3173 GCA_965371875.1 uncultured bacterium | reverse complement strand
TCACTTGTATTCTATCCTGATGTACTTTCAAAGAATGCTGCAAGTATTCTATCATCAGCTGAAGAAATTGTTTTTGATGCTTCCGACATGATGCCCGGCGAGATGAATACTGCTTTCTGGTCAGCTGTTCTGGATTATGTTGAAAACCCTGCAAATCTTGATTCAATTCTAGAAAGCCTTGATAAAGTAAGAGCAGAAGTTTATTAAAAGAAAAACATTTTATTCCGCAGAGATCTAATCGATGCGGGGTAAAAATATTACATAAGGATATGTGTATGATGATTTGGATCCTCGGAGCAGTAGCTATAATGGCTGTGGTTATACTGCTGCTTATCGGGTTTGTTTATTTGATAAAAAATACCATAGGAAAGAGGAAAAAGTTTAAGGAGGCTGTTGCACCATGGTTCTGGATTGCGCCAGCTTTAATACTCTTACTTGCTTTTCTTATCTATCCGGTTATAAATACAATAATTTTAAGTTTTCAAAATGCAAATTCAACGGAATTTATCGGATTGGCAAATTACAAATACATTTTTACAGATGATAAAATGCTTACTCCTCTGAAAAACAATCTTTTGTGGCTCGTTTTTTTTACAGCTGTTACAGTTACGCTGGGTTTGCTAATAGCAGTATTGTCGGACAGGGTGAAATACGAAGCTGTGGTAAAAGCGGCTATTTTCTTACCCATGGCTATATCGTTTGTTGCAGCAGGTGTTATATGGAAGTTCATGTATGAATATGCACCGGCCGGAACAAATCAGATTGGTACAGTTAATGCAGTTTTGACAACAATAATTCCGAATTTTGAACCACAGGCATGGTTGTGGAACAGATCTCAAAATAACTGGTCGTTAATTATTGTTGGAATCTGGATGTGGACCGGGTTTTGTATGGTTATTCTATCCGCAGGTTTAAAGGGTATACCGGGGACATTACTTGATGCTGCCCGTATTGATGGTGCCGGAGAGGTCAGGATATTTTTCCAGATAACCCTTCCCCTTATTAAATCTACAATTATCGTGGTTACTACTACTATAATTATCAATGTTCTGAAAATCTTTGACATTGTCTATGTTATGACAAATGGAGCACTTGGGACTGAAGTTATCGCGAACAGGATGTACAAAGAAATGTTCAACTACCGGAATTACGGTCGGGCCAGTGGAATTGCCGTTCTCCTTCTTTTTGCCATAATCCCGATAATGGTAATTAATATTAAACGTTTTGGACAGAAAAGAGGCTGAAAATGGCAAGAAAAAATGTAAATAAATCTTTAGGAACAAAAATAATTAGAAGAATTACGGGATCTCCCCTCCATTTTATCCTCGTTCTTATCTGTCTGCTTTGGATGCTGCCTTCTGTAGGGCTTTTTGTCAGTTCTTTCCGTCCAAGACATCTTATACAATCTTCAGGTTGGTGGCATGCATTCAAACTACCAATAACATTAACACTGGAAAATTATGAAAAGGTTCTTACTCAAAGCGGAATGGGACTGAGCTTTATTAATAGTCTGCTAATTGCCATTCCAGCTACTGTATTTCCGATTCTTATTGCTGCTTTTGCGGCCTATGCTTTATCATGGATGAAATTCAGGGGGAAAAATGTAATTTTCCTGATGATAATTGCTCTACTTGTTGTTCCTCTCCAAATGACTCTGATACCGAATCTGAAACTCTTCAACACCTTGGGATTAACAGGAACGTTCGCCGGAATCTGGCTGGCTCATACGGCTTATGGCCTTCCTTTTGCAATTTATCTTCTTCGTAATTTTATTGGGGAGCTTCCTGTCGAAATGCTTGAATCGGCCTTTCTTGATGGTGCCGCACATTCACAGGTTTTTGTATGGTTAGTACTTCCCACGTCGATACCGGCAATTGCATCTTTAAGTATATTCCAGTTTATGTGGGTATGGAATGATCTCCTTGTTGCACTTATTTTTCTTGGAGGATCACCCGATGTAGCACCAATGACCTTAACTGTAAGTAATATGGTTAACTCCTATGGGGGAGGATGGGAATATCTGACAGCAGCCGCTTTCATTTCCATGATGCTTCCATTGATAGTATTTTTATCGTTGCAAAAGTATTTCATTAGGGGTATTCTTGCCGGATCGGTAAAGGGTTAAATAAAATAAAACGGTAAAAAATAGTGAATAAATCTGTAGTTAAATCATCCGATGTCGCAAAACTTGCTGGAGTATCCAGAACCACAGTCTCTTTTGTATTGAACCAGACACCCGGTAAGCATATATCGGAAGAAACAATTAAAAAGGTTCTGAATGCTGCCGTTCTGCTTAACTATATCCCAAACGATGGGGCTCGCAAACTTGCCATGATCCGGCATAAATCGATAGGTCTTTTTGTCAGTCATTCCGGATCGGTTTTTTCAGATGCCTACATCATGATGATGGTTGAAAATCTTACTCCTATACTGAACAAGCACAGATACAGATTAGTAGTGCAGCCGTTAAAACCAAAACAAAGCGATTATCTGCATCTTGCAAAAGTTGACAATGTAGATGGAATAATTTTAATAAATACACATGATAATGATGAGGGTCTGCGAACCCTGATAGATACCCATTTTCCGACAGTAATAATCGGAACAATAAAGAACAATGGCATATCACAGATTGATATAGATAACAGGAAGGCAGCATCTGATATGGTTTCCTATCTGGCAGGACTGGGGCATAAGGATATTGCGATGATAACACATGCACCTATGGGGTATTTCGCTGCAAAAGAGCGATTTGCCGGATACAGGGAGACTTTGAAAAAAGAAGGTCTTGTCTTTCGGACAGAACTTGTTCAGCTGGGTGACTTTAATGAAACGAGCGGATACAGGGCAATGGAGTGTCTGTTGGATCTGAACGTACCTCCGACTGCTGTTTTTGCAGGAAATGATATTATGGCATACGGTGCAATACAGGCTGCAAAAGACAGGGGGCTGAATATTCCGAAAGATATTTCCATAGCCGGATTTGATGATGATTTTTTTTCCAGATATCTGAATCCCTCACTGACAACAATGACCTTGCCTGTAGCAAGCCTTGCCAGAGAAGCTGCTAAACAGATTATGAAATGTCTCAAGTTTAGCGATACCTGTAATCCCTCACAAAAAATATTACCTGTTACCTTGTCTGTAAGAAATTCATGCATGCTTCGGAATTA
>CBDVAD010000474.1:0-3184 GCA_965371875.1 uncultured bacterium | reverse complement strand
CCAAGCACTATTGCTCCAAGTGAAAATCCAGCCCTATGAAGGAAGTATCCTCCAATACCGAATGCTAACATAAGATAAACGTCAAACATGCTGTTACTAATAGCATAGCTGCCGATAATTGAAAGAATTGAAATTGCCGGAATTAGAATTGCATTGGAGACAGTTGCCACTTTTGCAAACAATGGCGCAAGATATAAACCAAGTACCAGAAATATTATGTTTGCAACAAAAAGGGAAAGAATAAAAGCGTAAGTTATCTGACCGTGTTTTGTAAATAATTCAGGACCTGGTATAAGCCCCTTAATCATCAATCCTCCCATAAGTGCTGCAGCCACAGAATTACCTGGAATCCCAAGGGTCAGGAGCGGTATAAGTGAACCGCCGACAACCCCGTTATTTGCACTTTCAGCAGCAGCCACTCCCTCCGGATTACCCTTTCCAAAAGTTTCCGGGTTTTTTGAGAATTGTTTGGTAAAATTATATGAAATGAATGCAGCTATGGTTGCGCCGGCTCCGGGAAGCATCCCTACAATGCTTCCTATAAGACTCCCTCTTGCGATGGTAGGAGCAAGTCCTTTCGGCAACTTTGCTTTTTTCAGGGTGCTTACATCCGCACCAAGTTTCTGAACTATACTATGTTCGGAAGTAAGTTCCAGAACCTGACTGACAGAAAACAATCCAATCAAGGCTGGCATGAAAGAAACTCCCTCATAAAGATCCGGGATTCCTGCAGAAAATCGAATAAATCCTGAAATTGGATCCATTCCTACAGTTGCTATGATCAATCCCAGCAAACCGGAAACCAACCCCTTCAAAAGATTACCTGAAGTCAAGGTTACAATACTTGCCAATCCCATAATTGCGAGAAGAAAATATTCAGGGGGACCGAATTTTAATGCAAGTTTTGCCAACATGGGAGCCAGAGTAATGAGGAAAATAGTTGAAACAATCCCTCCGGTAAAGCTGGCCACAGTTGCAACAGCTATTGCGGTCCCACCCTTTCCCTGTCTGGTCATCGGGTAGCCGTCAAAGGCTGTCGCTGCTGCTGCAGGTGTACCTGGTGTGGACAAGAGAATGGAAGAAATGGCTCCGCCATACATTCCACCTGAATATACTCCCCCCAACAGGGCAAGTCCGGCAACAGGTTCCATTGCAAATGTTACCGGTATCAACAAAGCTACTGCCATTGTAGCGGTTAATCCGGGAATTGCTCCAATAACTATTCCCCCGCAGGTACCGGCAAAAATCGAAAAAAGGACAAATGGATCAGCTAATTTGACCATTCCCCCTATTAAAAGTTCAAGCATTTTAAAATTCCTCCTTAAAATAATCCAGTAGGTACCGGAACTGCAAGAAATCCAACGAAAACAAAGTGAATCGAAGCCAAAAGAAGTGACGTTCCAATTATAAGTTTTATTTTCTTCTTAAAGCCCAGAACCCATGAAAGGACTACCATGAAAAGGAAACTGGACAATAAAAACCCAAAAAAGTTCAGAAGAATTACGTAGATAATAATGGCCCCTATTGTCATCAGGAAACTGGCAGGCTTTACTACCCATTTAATCTCTTCATTGTTCTCTTTTTCTTTCCCAAATGATATTACTATTAAGCCAATTGAAAAAGAAGCCAGTACAACAGCGAGAAACTTAATGTAGAGAGCTGCAGGTGCAGCTCTCTCAGGAAATGTCCATGTGTATAAAAACATGGCCATACTCATAATTGTTGTTATGATACTAAATGTACGATTTGTATAAGCAATCTTCATTGTTATTCCTACCAGGGTGATTTGCTGAATACCGAATTGGTCGTATTAACGTTACTTTCAAGGTAGTTGCCATAATCTTTCGGATCCATATAATTTAAAAGAAGCTGTTCCTGAGCTATTTCGAGGAAAGCCGGGTCATTTACAACTTCAGCAAACAGGTCTGACAGGATTGAATACACCTGGTCCGGGATACCTGCAGGTGCTGCAAAACCTCTTGAAGAGTCTGAAGTAACATCATACCCAAGCTCAGTGAAGGTCGGAATGCCAGGTTCATATGAAAGTCTTTCCGGAGTCATAACGGCAAGGATCCGGGCATCGCCAGCTTTGTAATTAGCTTCAATTTGTGAGTAGTTCATAAAAGCCAAATCCACATGGCCGCCGAGGATATTTACTTTTTGATCAGAAGAACCTTTTGAAGGAACATCCTTGATGTTAGTACCTGCAGCAGCATTGAAGCTTACCAGAGCAAAAAAATCATCACCACCTGCACCGGTAGTTGTTCCTGTGAGGGATCCTGGTTTTGCTTTTTCAGCAGCTATTACATCATCAATGGAATTGAAATCACTGTCTACATTACATACCAGTACACCAGGATCTGTAACATAGTTTGCCAGCGGTTTGAAGCTGTCAAGAGTATACTTTACTCTTCCTGCCGAGAGATGCGAAGCAACATGGGGAGTAAATAAGGCACCTATGGTGTATCCATCAGGTTTTGATGTAGCAAGTGCTTCAAAACCAATCTGACCACCTGCACCAGGCTTATTGACAATAACAAAAGCCTGACCAATTTTATCTTTTGCTATTTCTGCAAAAAGGCGTGCCATTGTATCTGTTCCACCGCCTGCACTGGAAGGTACAATAATAGTAATCGGTTTAGTGGGATAATCCGCTGCCCCTTCAGCGTCCTGTTCGCCATTGGCAAATGCAAGAACCGGAAGTAAAATAAATAAAGTTGCTAATATTTTCCAATTTTTCATGGAAACCTCCTAAAATAGTTTGTATCCATTAATGCAATTACCATGCCAAATACTTCTTTTGTTGATAATAATGCATATTTTTTTGTGAGAAGGTTGTAGTTGGTTTTTTACAGATAATTTTTAAAAAGCCATTGACCCTTACAGGAATGAATTGCCTAAAATTGATGTGCTAAAAGGCACATCTGTTCCCTGGATGTGTGCTATTCGGCACATTTATATGTTACTGTTTTGGTTCTATATGAAGTTTGTTAATCTTGTTGTATAGAGCTTTCCTTCCAATGTTTAACAATTTCGCAGCTTTCACTTTATTCCATTCTGATTGATCAAGGGCTTTTATAATTGTTTCTCTTTCAATAACATCAAGCTGGAATTCCCCGATAGTTTCATTTTCTATTTTCATAGAAGGACCTCTGGTTGTTAGAAAGGAGTCTGTAATTTGATC
>CBDVAD010000473.1:0-3196 GCA_965371875.1 uncultured bacterium | reverse complement strand
AATACAAAAGCGACTGAACGGAGACTCAGATTATGATTTATAGTGACTTAAAAATTAGTAATGATATAAGCAGTATTATAAGCACCGTTAATAGAGAATTCAAAAATTTGTCTCAACTTACATTTCTTAATACATATGAACCCACAATGGGGCAAAATAAAGTTCTGACTATTTATCGTAATCTTCAACCAGCGATGAAAGTTGAAGGTCCGGAAGATTTACTAGACATCTTCAAGGAAGTTCTGGAAGAGGAAAAACAGAAATTCTACTCAAAACCCTAAACTTCAATCTGAAGTACTGTGTCTTTTATCCTTAACTATCAAAATAACAATAATAAAGCTAATTAACCCTGCAAAAAAACTGACAGCTGCCAATCCAGTGACTCCAGTGCTGTAGTAGGTAATCGGACCCAGAGCTGAAGCGATAGTAATACCAATAAGTCCGAACGTTGTGCTTAGACTTAATACTTTTCCTCTTTGTTCCGGTACCTGTTCACTTATCAATGCAAGATTACTGACAGTGGCAAACTCAAAAAAGATTCTTGGAATTATAAGGCCAAATACAGCCAGGTAGAGTCCTGTGTTTAAAAAAGGCATTAAAATATATCCAACAATCATACCAGCGACACCTATGGCTACACTTTTCTTCTTTCCAATCCTGTCAACTGCTATACTGACATAAATACTGGCAATCAGATCAGCTACTCCAAAAATTACTGCAATACTGCCTAAATTTGTTGGACTTAATCCGTACTCTTTTTCCAGCCATCCTCCATGAATTATCATTACATGCATTATGGCAAAGAGATTCAGGCCCTGGATTATTATGGTTCCCCATGCAGATCGTGCATTGGGGCCGAGATCCAAAAATCGATGTATTCGCCTATGTAAAGGAATATTGAGTTTAGCTGCCTTTCTGTCTGGTAATTGGTTTTTTTTATCTGAATGGTTCCCGGGAAGGGTGGAATATATGAATGCTGCAAATATTAAAAGAGCACCGAACAGTTTAAAAGGAGTTCGCCATGAAAACTCTTCAATTAAAAAGCCTACCAGAAACAGACCCCCTATTCCAGCCAGGGCCCAGGCGTATTCAACAATACCTATGCCCCTGGCCCGCTTTTCATATGGCAGCCTGGAACTAAGATAAGCATGGAGGTTTGGTGTGTATCCTGCCTGACCGATCCCAGTCAGTATCATTCCTACAGCAAAAAAAATGACATTTTCTGAAAATCCGGACAGCATCATGCCTAAACCGCTTAGAAAAAGACTCACCTGCATAACTTTTTTATAGCCAACTCTGTCAGCAATTGTACCTATTGCAGGAGCACTCAGGCCCATCAATCCTCTAAGAGCTACCAGTCCTCCCATAGAGACAGCACTGATTCCTACTCCTGCAGCTATCATAGTCAGGTATGGATTAAACAACTGTATCGTAGTATCTATAAGTAGTTTGGCACTGATTCCGAGGATAAGGAGATAAGTTATTCTTTGGTTTATTGGTGTTCTGTGCAATTAGGTCTCATCAATTAAATCATCTTCATTTTCATCCTGAACAAGAAGTAGGATACTCTCATTTTTCATAACACTTGCTTCAATGCCCGGTCTATTTATTTCTGTTCCATCGATTCGTTGAATCTTCAAAGCCTGGGTAGCTTTGGTAGAAGAAAGAATGCTTTCTATGGTAGTAGCCTCGTCTTTAAAGTGTTTGTACATTTTTAGCGAATAGCCCATTATTCCGCTTGTTGTTACTTCTAAACGGTTTGTTTCGTTGTCCTTACTGTATTCAGATATAACAAGTTCGGCCATCTGCTGTCCCCCAAGTTTTAAGGGATATATAACGGAATTGGCTCCTGCACGGATCATTCTTTTTTCACCGTCAGACTTATACCCTCTGACAAGGATCAGGAGATCAGGATTTAGCTCTCTCGCAGCCAGGGATACGTACATATTCAGAGAATCATCTCCGAGGCAGATTACAACCCCTCTGGCCTGTTTTATTCCAGCTTCGATAAGTGTTGCGTCATAGGTGGCCTTTCCGCTGATGACAAGATAGTTCTGTAATGCTGCAAATTCAGCAATTTGCGGATTATTCTCGATAATAGCAAAGGGTATTGAAGCTTCTTTAAGTGAGATACTCATTGAACTTCCAATATCACCGAACCCGCAGATTATAAAGTGATTTTGAAGTTTATTTATTTTTTTTCTCATTTTACCTGCTCCATAAATAGCTCTAAAGTTCTTCTCTATAAACTGCCTGGCGAGCTCCGAAGCAAGGATGGCAGCAGTACTTAGTCCAAGAATAATGAAGAATATAGTAAAGATCTTTCCCTGTGGTGAAAGGGGCTTTACTTCTCCATAACCAACAGTGGCAATAGTTATAATAGTCATATATAGCGACTCAAGGAGAGTCCATGTACCTTCAATAAAATAGAAACCAAGAGTTCCAATTGAAAATACAAAGAGGATAATAAATATTCGTAATCTGTTACTCATCCTGGTTCTCTGCTTCTGTCCCTGATTTTAAACTGATGCTAGTAAATAAACTATAGAAAGTCAAACGAAAAGTTCTTGCTTATACCTACTTACACTGATATTAAATATAGATATGGCGTTAAATGATATTAGCTAGCGATCAACTTTATCAGGGGAGCATCTTTTTTATATCGGAAAGGTCTTTGGATAGAAATCTGTTTTCAGGATCCAGTAGAAGTCCATCTAACAGTACTTGTTCTGCTTCCTTAAAATTTTGTGCATTAAACAAGTCGGCAAACTTATTATGAATTTCAAAACTCCAATTATCATGAGCCAGCCTGGATGATTTAATAATACCTCTCAGCTCTTTTTCTTCATCCGGAAGTGCTTTAAGATAGTTCCAGGCATCCCACCAACCTGTAATTTCTGAAATTTCCAGTGCTTTATTCTGATGAAGAACAGTAATCCAGTTTTGCCAGTCTGATTTTGAAATACTACCTGATTTAAAAGTCTCTCTTATTAAAGGAAGACTTTCGTTATAAGAGCCGTTCCTGACCAGATCTGCAAGATTTTCCGTGATAATTATATTTTCAAGTTCTATGTAGTCTGCACTTTTCAATAGCTCTCTTGTGGTACCAAGGAATGTTTCTGCAGTGTTGTAGTTTTTGCTGTTTGTCAGTTTAATTATCTGGTTATATACCAGACTATAGAGAAGATCTTTATTT
>CBDVAD010000472.1:0-3212 GCA_965371875.1 uncultured bacterium | reverse complement strand
TGTATTCACTGGAGAGGAAGAGATTATTATAGATTTCCAGCTTCTGGAAAATGAAAACATGGTTATACAGGAATATGGGTCCTTTTCCAGGATGTCGAAAAGAAGACTGCTCTTCTATCGTACTGATGATTCCAGTGCCAACCCCAGTATGGAAATATATTATATGGGAGTTCCCGATACTGCTCCTGAATTTCGCGCCAAAGAGCAGATCCAGGCTTTTTTTCAACATTCATTGGAAATGCTTCAAGCCTCAGACAGGGACTAGTGCGTGGAGGTTCGAGTCCTCTTCCGGGCATGTTTAAACCCTTTCGGGGTAAGAGATTATCTTTAAGTAGATAATCTCTTTTTTTATGCAGTATGGGAACTGACCCTTTTATTGACCCCTTTATTTTTGTAATTTGTGTGGGAATGTGGAAAAATTATGTCATTCACACCCTAAAGTTGCTCCAATGAAGTAAATCTACACAATTTAGCAAATCTATCAACATTCGTAATTACAATCAAATGATTGATTTGTAGATTCTATATTACAGCATTCCTTAAGAATACCTGTTAACATTGAACGCCCTCTTTGAACACGGGATTTCACACCAGGAAGACTGAGACCTATCTCTTCTGCAATCTTCTTTTGAGTTTTTCCTTCAAGATATGAAGCTTTTAGGGGTTGTTTATAGATTTCTGGAAGCTGACCTAATAGTCCAATCAGGCATATAGCTATATCCTTCCTGAAATCTTGCTCCTCAGCCGTAGGTACACTTAAATTTTCAGGTAATTCATCAAATAGTTTGTACTTCCGGTAATAATCGTTGATTACATTTCGTGTGATCTGGTAGATCCAGCTTTCAATCTTTTTAAGATTCTTAAGTTTTTCCAGGTTATTATGAATCTTCAGGAACACTTCCTGGAACAGATCCTCTGCATCTATCTCATTTTTAATCTTTGAATCAATAAAAAGTAGTAATCTTTTACTGAATTGTTTCCAAATCATTTCTGTTGTCATTAACAGCAGCTCTCTTTGCCAACGGGTACGATATTGCAATCACAGTTACAACCGTGGTTCTGTGCAGGATTTTCATAATATTTATTAATCCTTTCTTTTCTAATGGCTTTCAGATCAGCACGGTTTACAATAATATTCATATTTTCTTCCGGTTTTGTGCCACAAGCATAAGCCTGTTTCCCATCGATTTCAATAACACATGCTTTGCAACATCCATTTTTCTGATTTGATCTGTAGCATGGAGCAGGTATTCCAATTCCAACTCTATCTGCCAGATCCACGATATTTTTATCTTCACCTGTAAATATGACTTCTTTTCCATCAATTATGATATTCATCAATATCTCCTTTTCTTAATATATACTTGATAGACGCATTTTTTGTAAAAAGGATGCAAAAAACTGGAAAAATAGATTCATTAAATTTGTATTATTGAATTTACAAGACTCCAACTGTGTAAGTTTATGGTGGGTAATAGTTTTTCCATCCTTCAAGCATTGATTTTAAATTAGTGGTTTCGATTTATATCAAAATATGTGTATCTCATTATGATTGATGAATATTTTCTATATTAAAAAATTCCCTTAACAGCTCGCAAAACTCCTCTAACAGCGCATAGTTGTATGCATGGGAAGACACAAACTTGCATATAAGCTAAAGAAACCAAATAAACATCATAAATACTGGAGATATACTCTCTCAAGTGATCCTAAAGGCAGGTACCTCTCTGACAGGATTGCAAGGGAGGCATATCATAGAAGTCTTCTCTCTCTGAAAGAGAGATGTCCTACTCTTTTGGAATACTCTTCCAACTTCTTCATCCTGGGTAAGTGTAAGATTTCACAGAGGAAGGCTGAGGCTGGTAAGGCTTATGCTGAAGATATGCTGAAAGTTAAGAGAGGTCATCTTCTAAACTATCTTCTCCCTGAATTTGGAATGAAGAAACTTTTCACAATTACCCTTAAAGATTTTGAAGACTGGAGGAATAAGCTCGATCTATCAAACTCCACCAAAAATGGAATTACCTCCACCTTCAATGTCATTCTGAAAGAAGCTTTAAGGGATGAGTTTATAGATAAGCATCCGCTTGAAAATGTTGAACGGCTCAGTAAACAGGCTGAACATTCCAGAGACATCCTCACTTTTGCAGAGTTTAAGACCCTCTTCCCGCTTGAAATAGAGGAAGGGGTTAAGATTTGGAGAGAGCAGAAGTATTTTACACTCCTCTTCCTGATGGTTTTCTCCGGTATGAGAAGTGGTGAAGTAAGAGCTCTTAAGTGGTCTGATGTCCAGTAATCTTTAATTGCTCTTTTCCATCTATATAGAATCGTTTCAGGTTATCACAGTGTAAAATTTTTCTTGCTCTTGGATTGCTGATAAATATTGAGTGAATAAACCATTTTTCATGGAGAGAGAATTGCAGCTTAATATTTTTCTCATTAAAATATCTTTTGTATCTCTGGTTCTCCTGCCAAATTAGAGCTATTTTAACATTTCGCTTGTAATGGGAAATCCTCCGGGTGTTTAATTATATCCAAAGACAAATCTACATCCAGGTCAGGCCAGAAAAAGTGGTATTCCGTAGGTTCTTCAACATTAAGGATTCTCCCTACAGAAGCATCTTTAAACCATGGGAAATCAGTATAAGAGAGAAAATACTCAGTTTCTCCATTTATCAACCAAAAACCATGACTGGAAATATTAGTAACTTCAGTATTTAAAATGTTTGTACCATGAGTCTTTAATTTCATCATAATGTACCTCCAGAATTCGTTCTATTTCATTTACCTGATGCTTTGATAGTTTGTGGTTTTTTGCCAGTTCAATTTGAGGATCCATCCAGAATTTTGCCTCTCCATTTTCAGAATGCACATGAATATGCATCCTTTTTTCTTCTCTGGAAAAAAAGAAAAAACGATAACCCATTTGTCTGAATACTGTAGGACTCATATATTACCTCGTTATTATAATATATCCAATTTTAAGTGTTGTGTATCTATTTTTGGAAAATTTCCACATAGAAAGTATTTTTATAGGATAGTAATAAGGTGTTGATAAGTTGGCTAACAGATTTTTTACAATTATACGTTTCTTAATCGACCCCGATATAGACCCCTTTATTAGGGAACCTAGGTGGCTCTATACTGCACCTGGCACTTTATGAAGTATAAAACACCCCATATACGGCTATAAATGGCACTATGTTGGATAC
>CBDVAD010000471.1:0-3214 GCA_965371875.1 uncultured bacterium | reverse complement strand
ACAAGGTTGAAGGGCTGAGGACAGGAAACAAGCATAAATATAAGGACGGTCGGAAGCAGAAGGAGTCTCAGCAGAGTTGTCCAGCTTCTATCCCGGCGATTCTTTGAGAAGATCCAAATGTTTCTGTGTTTGTTTCTCATAAACCTCTTCAACCTATATCCTAATATATATACCCGCAGATGGTGAAAATCCAGTAATCAGTATAGAATTTTCAATATAGAGCGAATAATTGGCCGAAATAATAATACCAAAACCGGAGGTCATATTCATGGTCAGCCCCATACCACCTGAAACAAATGGAATAACCGCACTTTTATATCCTTCATTATTTTTATTCAGCATAAATAAAGTTGCACCGCTGTTCAATCGGAGGAATATTCCCAGAACTTCATTTGCATCAATACCTAATCTGATTTCAGGTCCGGCAGATATTAGCAAATTTTCTGAAGATATAAGCAGTCCTTCTGCTGTGAAATAAATTAATGAAGAATAGATTCCAAGGCCGAAATAGCCAAAAGGTGTTTGAAAGTTATAAGCTGTATACAGATCCGGTCCTATTCCAAAGGTAAAGTAGTTGCTGGCTTTTCCTGTAGTCATGAAAGGAGTAAAACCGATTGAAATTGTAAAGTGTTTGAACTCAGAAGGTTCAGTAACCGGAGTTTCAGCAGGAGTATGGGCTATCAGCACTGTTTGGGATGCTTCTGTTTCTTTGATGCTTCTGTCTTCGTCTGCTGGTTTATCTTCTGATATTATTGTCTCCTCTTCTTCTTCAATACTGCCTGTACTTTCCGGTATTATAAGTGGACGACTTTCAATATTCTGTTCAATCTGTGTTATTATATCCAGGGCGGCTTCTTTAATAACCGAATCCAGTTCCAGGTCCAACCCTCCCTGACTCGATGTAGAAAAGATCCTTGAATTGGCATCGGTTCGGTAACAGTTAAAATCTATCTGTATTGATCCGTTTTTGATTGAGTAACTGCTTTCAATCAGGAAAGAGGCTCCCTGTTGGTTTGCTGACTGAAGAAGTTGTTCCGCGTTACCGATATTTTTATCAATAATAACCCTGAATCCCGCATCTCTCAGTTCAAAAGAGATAGAATCATTTATAATATCCTTGAAAGAGTAAAGTTCAGTGTTATCTGATGTTTGAGTAGATAGAAGGACAGTTATTTTTTGTTGATTAGCTTGTTCTGAATAAACAGAATTTGTTACCAGAAACAATATGGAAAAGAGTAAATATAAAAAGAGATTCCTACCCCTCATGGTTTCCAATTACTATCCTTTTAATGTATGATTTTGCTATAATTATATAGCAAGTTACACAATATTTCCAGTTCTTTATAAGTCTATTAGTAATTATCATTATCTAATGACAACAATTTACCAGGAATCTGCTAGTATTAAATTGAATAATAATGGAAAAGGATTTTTTATGCCGACACTTTTTTTTATGCGACACGCAGAAAGCGAAGCCAATAAGGCAAAATATCTTGCCAGTCAAACAGATGTTTCTATTACTGAAGAAGGGGCAAAAGCAGCAGAAGAAATAGCTGGTGAATTTTTTAAAGATTATTCTGTCGATAATATCTATGCATCTCCCCAGCTAAGTGCAAGGCAGACAGCAGCACCTTTTTCCGGTCTTAGCGGTCTGGATGTCCTCATCGATCCTGCTCTTTCGGAACAGCATCTTGGACGATTTACCGGAATGACATACGATGAGGCTTCAACTGATCCTTACTTTGAATCTGACCGTACAAAAAGATGGGATTGGGAACCTGAAGGAGGTGGTGAATCCTACAGAATGCTGGCATCCAGGATTACTCCATTTTTTAAAAGATTAGAGAGATTGGATAATGGATCAAATTTTCTTATTGTTTCTCATGCAGTCACCTTAAGAATAATAAAAGGTCTGCTCGAGAATACTCTGCCACTCTATCCTGAGAAAATTGCTAACAATGGAGAGATATGGCAGGTTGATTTTAAGGGTCTGGGGAAAAAGCATGTAGTAAAATCACATTTCTATGGGAATAGTGCCTCGATGGTTCATCAGCCATAGAAAGTTGATTATTATTCTTCCCTCTGGTACAAATAATAATGAATAGCCTGGTTCGATACAGTTTCAGGGTGCTGGCACTCACTTCTATAGCATTTATACTTATAAACTTTCAAAACCTGACATATCCTGTTTATATTAGCGGCCCTCTCTGCTTAATTCCATGGTTAATTTTTGATTTATTTTTGCCTGAGCATATTGCCTCCGGGAAGTATACCAGTATCATACTTGAATTGATCTCAGTTATTTCGGCAATAATATTACTTAATACATATCTTTTTTCCGGATTTCTGATTTTGGTATTCTTTTATATTATTAGATCCTGGCAATTCAAAATTGGCGCACTGATTAATACTGGTTTAACTGCTATTATAATAACAGTTAAATTGCTTCTTGGATCGGAATCTGATACTCTTTTGGTTATAATTCCTGTTATTTTTCTAAGTTTTCTTCTGGATAAGGTAAGTAAGGAAACTGAAGCTGATCTGAAGGCTGAAGTCGAAGCTCAGCAGGCACAAATTGATGGGAAAAATAAACTTCTGTCGACTCTCGCACATGAATTAAGAACACCCCTGGCTGTAATAAAAACTTCTACAGAAATTATTCTGGAAGAGAGACCCGGGGAGATAAATCCTACACAGAAAAAATTTTTAACTTCCGTTCTGGATAATACTATGAGGATGGTTCGTTTTGTTGATACTATTCTTGCAAGTATCAAGGTTGAGTACGCCTGGTTTCGTATGAATAAAAAGCCAATGGATGTCCGATCTGTTATTAAAAAGGTATGTAGTGATATGCTGCCTTTCATAGATTCCCGGGAGCAGGAATTGAAGTACACTTACCCCAATTTGATCAGTAAAACTATTGCTGATGAAAACTGGATCCAGCAGGTTCTTATTAACCTGATACACAATGCCAGCAAGCATGTTGGAAAACAGGGTCGAATTATTATTTCGGTTACAGAAAATGAACAGTGTGTAGTCATTTCAGTTTCTGATGATGGATCCGGAATTACGAATCAGGAAAAACCTAAAATATTTTCAGAGTTTTATCAGGGAAGTGAATCTGAGGATGAAAATATGGATGGTGCAGGTTTGGGGCTTTCTATAGTAAAAAGTGTTATTGAAAAACATAATGGAAAGGTATATGTGGGGTCTG
>CBDVAD010000470.1:0-3218 GCA_965371875.1 uncultured bacterium | reverse complement strand
TACAGCAATTTTATTCTGTACCTCTGCAAGAGTTTTTGCCTCATTTTTAACCTGAGCCACAAGCTTACCGGAATTATCAGCACCAATACTTAAACGGGCATGCACCATGGTTGATCCAGTTCTTATATCCGAGGTATAAACCTCACCAACTTTGGGCCTGGAATTTGTAATTGCATCTGTAGGGCACACCCTTGCACAGTATCCACAACCCTCACATCCAAGGGGATCAACAACATATTGAGTATCTATTATTGGGATAGCATCAAATCTACATACATCCTGACACTTACCACATTTAATACAGGCATCCTGATCAATAAAGGCAAGTTCTCCACTAAAAAAATCTTCTGCCTTCCCGAAGTCAGGAGCCATTAGCAGATGCATATCTGCAGCATCCACATCACAATCTGCTATAATTAGATCTTCTCCGCCCAGATAAGCAAGAGATGCAGTTATGGATGTTTTTCCTGTTCCGCCTTTACCGGAAATTACTACTATCTCTTTCACTTTATCGTTCCCTTTATCTTGCCATTATCCAGACTGTTGAAATCATCAATATAATTGCTTATTGATTTTACTGCTTCTTTTACAGATAGAATTGTTGAATACAGCAATTCCCCTCTGGAGTAAGTTTCCGCAATCAACCTGTCGTTAGGAATACGTGCAATAATGTCTATATTATCTTCCCGGCAGTATATTTCAACACCATCATTTCCAATTCCATGTCTGTTTATAACTACGCCAAAGGGCTTTCCCATCTGCTTTACTGTTTCCACTGCCAGTTTTAAATCGTGCAGACCAAATGGTGTCGGTTCCGTTACAAGAATTACGAGATCTGCATCTCTGGTAGCTTCTATTACTGGGCAGGATGTTCCAGGTGGAGAATCAAAAATCTTTATAACATCTTCGCCAAAATTCTCATCTACATAATCAATGGTTTGTTTAATAAGGGGAACAGCCTGTTCCTCACCTATAATCAGTCTACTTTCAATAAAACTAAGATTTCCATTTTTATAGGATTTTAATTCTCCCATTTTCTTCTGTTTCATAGGAAGTGAACCGGTAGGACAAAGCTCTGAACAGGCATAACATCCATGACACAGTTCAGGAAAAACCATTATCATCTTACCCATCTTTAAAACTGCATTAAAATTACAAACTGTCTGACAATTTCCGCACAGTTCACACATACTTTTTTCCCACTCCGGGATCATTTTGAACTTATCCTCTTCATGAATAAGCTCAGCTTTAATAAAAAGACCGGAATTGGGTTCTTCCACATCCAGGTCTGATAATACACATTCTCTGGTTTCTGCTATATAAGATGCCAAATTTGTAGAAAGGGTGGTTTTACCTGTACCACCTTTTCCACTGGCAATTGCTATTTTCATTTGATTGTCCTGTGTGAAGCCTGTTACTAGTGGTCACACTCTCCATGATCGTGATCACTGTCACAGAGATTATCTCCATTCTCAAGTTTATCCTGAAGATACAGCTCCACTAACTTTGACGGCTCTACAGCGTCAAGCCCCATAAATACTTCAATATTATTCTCTTTAAAAAGGTTTTGAGCCATTACACCCATTCCTCCTGCTATTATGGTATTTACACCCTTTCCTGCCAGAAATGAAGGATAAGAGCCGGGCTGGTGTTCCGGTGGATCAAGAAAATCCTCATTTACTATCTTATCTTCTTCCACCCTAAGCACTGCGAAGCTTTGACAATGACCAAAATGGGCTGTTAATTTTTTGTTTACTGTAGGTACTGCAAATATTCTATTCATAATTTCCTCTTCTTTGACGTATACAATACGTTCCTGTTTATTTTGATCTGTTTTCGAGAAGTTCTTCTCTTACCATAGTTCTACCGCATTCGGAACATCTAAGATCAGTGCATTTTACACCTCGCACGTGGAGAGTCTTATGGCCGCAGCCTGCACAGACACAGTCACCACCTGCACCAAAACCACCACCATTATTCCGACCACGACCGCCGCCAAGAGAATTTCTACCATCTCCCTGGCCGCTGCCACTACCTAACCCTTTTCCCTGTGGCATATTGTCCTCCTAAAAAATATTGGTAGGGGCGACCGGCCGGTCGCCCCTGCCAGATTATTCGTCTTCCTGCATATCCGCAAGTCGGGCTTCAAGGGTTTTGAGTTGTTCTTTTAGAAAAGATACCTCATTCTCAATATATCCCTTTTCAGATTCCTTAGAATAGACTGGTGCTGTATAGGAAGGTTGAAAGCCCATTCCCTGGCCTCGTCCATAGCCAGCACCATTGGCAGCCCCATGAAATCCGCCTCTAAAACCTCTTCCAGCTCCCATACCCTGACCATATCCACCCATTGCTCCTGTGTTCATAAATCCTGGAGCATTGGAACCATTACAAAAACCTGCAGCTCGACCTGTCATTGGACCCATTCCACTAGGGCCTCTTCTGTCACCTCTTGGCATAATGTTACCTCCTGCCATGATGGCCATGCCCCCGACAACAATTACCATGACCGAATCCCCCGGCAAGATCTATCAGATTTCCTGACCCGCAGGCCGGACACTTGCTTATATTGGAATCAAACCCAATATTGAACATATGTCCACAATCGTGACACCGTATCAGATTCCCACGGAAATGAATATTTCCTCCCTCTATATGAAGGTGTTTACCTTCAACAAGAAATTTGGCAATCTTGCGCCTGGCTTTTTCAATCAGTCTTGTAAACGTCGAACGGGATATTTCCATTTCCATTGCAGCCTCAGAATGCTCCATACCCAGATAATCAGCCAATCTAATGGCTTCAAACTCATCCAGTCCCAGAGGGAGAAGTTCTAATCCACTCCTCTGAACCCCAATGGGCTTGAACTCTGTATGCAACGGCGGCCTGAAAACAACTCGCTCTTTTTTTGGTCGTGACATAAGCTATCCTTATTTCTGCTGTTAATATAATGCACTTATGTGCATAAGTCAAGTGTTATGTAAATTATTTATTAATTATACAGATATCCTCCTGGATAAAACCATCCCGATTTATACATAACAATTGAATTTAACGCACAAAGGATTGGAGGGGCAATGAACCTATATGTCTTTTTATGATTTTTTTTGATTGTATATTCCTGTACACTGTTTTAAAATAGCAATAGACACAAGAAAACAGGAACAAGAATGATAAAAACTGATGTAATCCATATTTATACCCAAACAAAATTTGGGCTCAA
>CBDVAD010000469.1:0-3225 GCA_965371875.1 uncultured bacterium | reverse complement strand
TTCAGAGTATTATTATCCTTATAGCAAAATACGATATTCTCGCAAGAGAGATGAACAAGGACCATCATATAATACTGATGGAGTTGTTTATCTATTACTGTGTTATGCGGAAGGGAAAGCTGCCTGAGGAGTATCGGTCTTAGATCTCTTTGATGTAATAATCAATAAACTCTTTCGGTGACATTATTTCAATATCAATATACTTTTTTATATCTTTAAGATGTTTATCTCCTGAAATAATAATTTTACTGTCCATTGCTACTGCACATTCCAGAAATTTATTATCATCCGGATCGTCTTGAACAATATTAAGAGTAGGTGTTTTTGCTGTGAAAATAGAATTATAGCCCTCTGCAAATAATCTGGTTAGATTCTGAATTTCATCTTTATTTTTTAAACCCAATCGATTAAGTACTTCAAGATACTCTTCTATTATTACCTGGGACAGGCATAGGGTTATTTTTCCAATTTTCCAATAGTTGATAATTTCTCTTGGTATACCGCCAAAAAAAGAAGAAACAAATATATTTGTATCTATGACAACTTTAAGCATTTTTTGATCGTACTTGTTTTATTGCTTCCTCTATATCTGTTTCTGATATGTTATTTTTGGAAAAATTCTGTCCTATTAGCTCCCATAGCTTATCGATATAGGCACTCATATCCCTTTCTTTTGTATAATTTATTAGAAGCTCTCTTACGAGTTCACTTAGGTTTTTTCCTTCTGCCTTTGCTAACTGACTGACTTTATCTTTCAAATCCGGTTCTACTCTGATAATCATTTGTGTTGCCATAATTAACCTCACAATATATATCTTATATATACAAGTTATACAAATTAAACTGAACTGTCAATCAGGAAAGCTACCAGGAAGTTTGGACAAAAAAAAGCCGGCGTTATTACCGGCTTTTAGGGAAACTGGAAGTTGAGGTTCTACTCAAAAGTCCAGATCTCACTTTTTACGGGGACAAGCCCCAGTTAATTCACTTTACTTGCCGGAATAACCGGCCGTTAACATAAGGTGGCATCTGCTACCTCCTAAAAAGGTTATATAATTCTGTACATTTACCTCTGATATAAATGTATACCCCCTATCAGCCTTTGTCAAATTTTTTGTCACTTTTCTTCAAATATTCTATAACCTGTTCTGCAGCCTCTTCAGAGAGTCCGGCTCTCCGGGCAACCTCATCCCCGCCTGCACCAAGTATATTCTCCAGAGAACCAAATTCCACAAGGATATTCCGGCTTCTTTTCATTCCGATTCCCGGAACTTTTTCGAGTTCAGAAAGAAAGATATCTTTCTCCCTGAGTTTTGTATTAAAGCCTGTAGCAAATCTATGGGTCTCATCCCGAACTGCCTGGACTACTTTTAAGGCTTCTGATGTTTCAGGAAGTACTATTGGTTCTGAAATCTCCGGCAGGAATATTTCCTCATTTCTTTTTGCAAGACCTATTACCGGCAAATCACCGAGCCCAAGGGCATTAAGAATATCGTGTGCTGCTTTAACCTGCCCTTTCCCGCCGTCAATAACAATAAGATCAGGCATGGTAAGGTTTTCATTTATTAATCTGGTATATCTCCGTGCTACAACTTCCCTGATTGATTCATAGTCGTCTATATTTCCCCCAAGAGTTTTAATATGAAATTTTCTGTAGTTCTTTTTATCAGGAACACCGTTATAAAATGAAACCAGAGAAGATACCGGATGTTTCCCTGCCAGATGGGAAATATCAAAGCCCTCAATCCGTTTTGGGATCTTTGGAAGGCCGAGAACAGTTTTCAGCTCCTCAAGGCCTTCAAAATTTTCAATTGTTTTAAATCTTTTATCAATATCCATGGCGGCATTTTCTCTGACCATCTGGAGTATGCGCAGATGTTTTCCTTTATCAGGGACCTCAATTTTAACTTCTTTTCCTCTGCGTATACCCAGGAACTCTTCCATCAATCCAACATCAATAGTATCTGAAAGATATATAGTCTCAGGAATTCCAGATGCTTTATCATAATAATGGAGAAAGAACTCTGACAGAGCATCATTAAGTTCTGTATAGATTTCTGTTCTGTATAGAAACCTGTCATCCATCTTTCCATCAGAAAATCTGAATACAGAAAAAGTACACAGGTTATCTCTTATTACACAACTTATATAGTCTCTGCTCTCTATATCGAGTTCAAATTCATCTGTCTGCTGACCAACAGTTTGAACTGAATCAATTAAGTCTCTGAATTCAGCGGCTTTTTCAAAATTCAGCTCTTTAGATGCAGTTTTCATAGATTTTTCAAGGTCTCTTATTATTTCACCTGCATCTCCGGATAATAGTTTTTTAAGCTTTTTAACGTTTTTCATATAATCTTTTTGGCTTATTTTATCCGCACAGGGAGCACTGCATCTTCCAATATGGTAGTAGAGGCATGGGTTGTCCCTTTTTTTAAGCTTCCCTTTACATTTTCGCAGGTGAAATAATTTATCTGCAATATTCAGATAGTTGTCTAGTTTACCGGCAGAAGTAAAGGGACCAAAATAATCAGAACCATCGGTGGCTATGTACCTTGTACGAAATACTCTTGGATATTTTTCGTTGGTTATTCTAATTAATGGGTATGATTTTCCATCTTTCAGATTGATATTGTATCTGGGAGACCATTTTTTAATCAGATTATCTTCAAGGATCAGTGCTTCATATTCATTACTGGTAACTATAAAATCAATTTCATCTATATGATCTACAAGAATTCTTGTCTTTATCTCTCTTTTACCTGTAAAATATGACCCGACACGTTTTTTTAAGATCCCGGCTTTACCGACATAAATTACAATACCCCTGTCATCTTTCATCAGATAGACACCGGGTTTTTCAGGGAACTCTTTTACCTGTTCTTTAAGGGCTTCAAACATATTCATAATAAAATAACTCCAGGACGTCAATTTTACAAGGGATGTGTCGATAATGCAGTAGAGAACTATGAAATATATATTAATACTACTTATTCTATTACCATTTACACTGTCTGCTCTTAGTACTGATCACTTTATAGGGGGTGTTTCAGGGTGGGTGGATCTTGAAAAACTGGATAATATAGAAATGTATCCTGGAAAAAGCGGATACAGCAGTCTCGGTATAAAATCTTCAGTATATCAACCTGATAATTTTACAGATTTGCTAATTAATTTCGATGATTCCAGAGTTTATGATGCTGCCGGTAACTACATGATAGAATCCCA
>CBDVAD010000468.1:0-3230 GCA_965371875.1 uncultured bacterium | reverse complement strand
ATTGGATAAAACATCTAATATATAGCGTTTATGATAATATTGGTTATTGTGACAAAGGTCAATATTATATTCTATTTGTTACTATAGTAAGATTATGTCGTTTTAATTGTATTAAATAATGGTTTAGTTATATTTTAATTCTATTAAACCTTTTTCATTGCTATTTTCATTGTTTTATTACATTAAACTATTTTCATAATTACTTATTTCTAATGCCAAGTATAAAAGAAATCCGTTTTTTTGAATTAAAATAAAAAAAGGCGACCCTAAAAAGGGTCGCCCAAATACAATACTTTGTACAGACGTAAGATCTTACGTCTCTTCTATCAAATTTTATTTATCTTTAAGAAAATTATCTATACCAATTGCAGCCTTATGACCATTGGCAATACCATGTATAACATCGGGACCTTCAATAATATCACCACCAACAAAGAACCACGGAAGTTTTGACTGGAAGTTTTTATTTACAAGAATCCGTCCTCTTGGACCAAATTCAAGCTGATCCTTGATTTTATCAGTATAAGTAATATCCATACCCTGTCCAATGGACTCAATTATAACATCTGCAGGAAAAAACTTTTTGTTTTCTACATCACACTGGGGATTAAACCTGCCTTCATCATCGAAAAGTGCAAGACACTTTTTTACCCGAAGACCTTTTATCTGACCATTTTCGATCTCAATTTCCTCCGGTGCCCAGCCTGGATCGATAATTGCTTTCTCTTCTCTGGCTTCAATAACCTCTTCATCATCTGCAGGCATTACATCTTCAGCTTCCAGACAGGTTGTAATTACACCAACCTTACCATACTTAATATTTTGAAGACGTGCCATGGTTCTTGTAATATCCATGGCAACATTACCACCACCAATAACAACTACATTTTCAGGTACGTCAATCTCCTCTCCATCAGTAACTTTTCGCAAGAGTTCAATAGACTGATATACTCTTTCGTGATCTGCCCCCGGAACTCCTGTACTTCTTCCAAGATGAAGTCCTGTAGCAGAAAATACTGCATCATAATCTTTTTCAAGGGATTCAAGATAAATATCTTCACCTACTCTGGTGTCGTACTGAACCTCTACTCCAAGGGAAAGAATATAATCAATATCCTTATCTATCTGATCATAGGGCATTCTGTATTCAGGTATACCATACCTTACCATTCCACCAGGCCCTTTTCGGCTTTCAAAAATCTTTATACTGTAACCTAAAAGAGCAAGATAATGAGCAGCAGAAAGACCTGCAGGACCGGCACCTATAATGGCAACTTTTTTTCCATTTTTCTCAATTTTATCTGTTCCCAATATTTCCTGATACTTTTCTGCAGGAACCTGATCTGCAATATATCTTTTTAGCCATCTGATTGAAAGCGCATCTCCCTTATGGTTCAGAGAACAAACTGTTTCACATTTATGGGTACATATTCGTCCGCAGATTTCCGGAAGAGGATTTGTTTCATACAGTATTCGTAAACCTTCCTCCATGTCATCTTCACGGACAGCTTTTATGTATGCAGGAATACCCATATGAGCCGGACATGTTGCAGTGCAGATACCACATTCCACACATCTGTCTGCCTCTTTCTGAGCCTGTTCTTTGGAATATCCTGTTATCATCTCTACAAATGATTTATCTCTGTCACCTGGATGAAGTTCACCCATCTCTACTCTGGTTTCATCGTAGAGATTATATCCATCCTGTTTTTTATAACCCAGTTTATCATCGTCCCACTCTTTCTTATCAACACCGGGAATAAATCTGTAATCATCAGGATTGGTTGTTGCCCATTTAAATGTGTTTGTGAGGGAAAGAGAATTTGTTGTGCAGATATCAACACAAAGAGCGCACCAGCAGCATCTGCCGTAATCGACCAATGGCCGGAGTCCTGAGTCACCATCTTTTGTTTCGATTCCATCAACGGTCACCATATCTATTGCATTGTTCTGACATATCTCTTCACATGTACCACAGCCGATACAGACATCTACATCATTAAAATGAAAACCTCTGTACCTGGGAGCACCTTTTACTTCCTCCGGCTTCTTTATGGTTACCGGTTCTACAAAAAGGTTTTTCCATGCTGTAAAGGGCATTAAAACATCTTTAATACTCATACCTACCTCTCTATCTCAGGCGGATAAGTATGAAGTGACGACATCACTCCTGCTGTGTCCGCAATATTTACATTTATAGCCAATCTCTCCATCAGTGCAATCGCATGAGTATATGAAGGCCCCCGGACATTTATTCGTCTGGGATATCCGCTGCCGTCAGTAACTGTGTAGTATCCAAACTCACCACGGGTACATTCCGCTCTCTTATAGGTCTCCCCGTTTGGAATCTTCCAGTGAAGTACGTTAGGAACCTTGGCCATGAACTCACCTTTCTTTGGAATTCTTGGAACTATCTGCCTTATAAGATCCAAAGTGGTAAGAATATCTCTTCTACGAACATCCGCTCTGTCAAAAACATCAGATTCTTTACCCACTGCAACCTCAAAATCAAGATCTGCATACTTTAAATAGGGGTAGTCCTTTCTTACATCCATAGGAACACCCGCTCCCCTGGCGACAGGTCCGGTAATTCCATATTCATTAATCCAGGAAGGATCAACATATCCAAGACCAATGGCTCTTTTTTTGAATACAGAATTGTTAAACATTACTCTTTCAACATCAACCATTACCTTGTTGATTTTATCAAGGGTATCATTCATTCGATCTTCAAAACCAAAGGGAAGCAGTCCTCTGACACCACCCGGAGGCATGTGCATATGATAAACACGCCCGCCTGTTATCTCTTCAAACCGGTCAAGAACAAGATCTCTTGCCCATATGGTCCACTGCCCGATTAGTCCCAGACCAAAGGAACTGGCCTGTCCGCCAATCCACGCAAGGTAGGACTGAAGTCTGGACATTTCCAACAGGAGAGTTCTCATCCATTCGGCTGCATCCGGAACCTCAATGCCTCCCAGTTCTTCTATAGTTGAAGCAAGACAGTACTCATTGAAATCAGGTTCGGGTACAGCTATACGTACACAAATTGGAAAACACTGGATAAACCGGCGCCTTTCCATTAGTTTTTCAAAACCTCTATGCAGATAACCTACATGAGTCTTGCAATCCATTATCTCATCCCCCTGAATTACCAATTCCAGGGACATATTACCAGTCATACCAGGGTGTATTGGACCCTGCCATATTTTTGTAAACTTACCACTTTC
>CBDVAD010000467.1:0-3233 GCA_965371875.1 uncultured bacterium | reverse complement strand
TTATTATACTCGTTCCTATTGCTTTTGCACTGGCAAGAAAAACAGGAAAATCGGGTAGTATAGAAATTGAAGAACTGTTGAAACTTGCCTCTCGTGTTTTAAATAACCGGGAATCATTTATAACTAAAACAGGTGAAACTGATGAAGAGAAAAGAAAGGCTCTCTCTGAAATAATCAGTGTCGGAACTTCTGCAGGCGGTCAGCGTCCCAAGGCCTTAATAGCAATAAACCCTGGAACAAAGAAGATTATTTCGGGTCAGATTAAGGCTCCGAAAGGTTATGAATACTGGCTGTTAAAATTTGATGGAGTTTCGGGAAATACTTCGAAGGGTGTTATTGCAGATCCTGAAGGGTATGGAAAAATAGAGTATGCATATTATCTAATGGCCAAAGAATGTGGTATAGATATTATGGAAAGCAGGCTGTACAAAGAGAATGACAGGTTCCATTTTATGACCAGGAGATTTGATCGCAGTCCTTCTGGCGAAAAGATACACATGCTGAGTCTTTGCGGGATGGCCCATTTTGACTATAAAAAAGCAGGTTATTATTCATACGAACAACTTTTTCAGGTAATGAGGGAACTCAGGCTCCCCCATAATCAGGCCGTTCAGATGTATCGAAGAATGGTTTTTAATATAATAGCAAGAAATCAGGATGATCATACAAAAAATATTGCATTTACAATGGATAAAAAAGGCAAATGGAAACTTTCTCCGGCTTTTGATTTAACCTATAGTTATAACCCTGAAGGAGAGTGGACAAGTTCTCATCAGATGACTGTAAATGGCAAAAGGGACGGTTTTACAAAAGAGGATTTGATACAGGCTGGAAAATCAATTAGTATTTCCAGACCATCAAATTTTATTGAAGAGATTATAGAGACGGTTTCGTATTTTGATAATTTTGCAGAGGAAGCTGGCGTAGATAAAGAAAAAAGCAGGATGATAAAGAGATATCTTCGTCTTGGAATTTAATTTTATAAGAACAACTGAGTGGGGCATAAAAATGGTAGAAAGAAATAAACAGTTAAAAACCAATAGATTTGTAAGATGGCTTCTTATAGCTGCCGGTACATTTTCTGTTTTTCTGGGATTACTTGGAATTATTCTTCCTCTTCTTCCTACAACACCTTTTCTTCTTCTTGCTGCGGCAAGTTACGCTAAAAGCTCAGAAAAGTTCTACCACTGGCTGATTAATAACAGATTTTTTGGGAGTTATATAAAAAACTACAGGGATGGAAAGGGTATACCCCTAAGAGTAAAGATTACGGCTATATCCTTTTTATGGACTACAATACTTATTACTGCTGTTTTCTTTATTCCTGTTATTGCGGTGAAAATCCTGCTTATTGTTATTGCTGTAGGAGTAACTGTTCATATTGTAAAAATACATGGATAGGATAATTTGCAGGAACTATGATACTATGAATTGTAGTAAGATATGGTATAATGTATCGGAAATTGATAGTAAAAATAATTGAATTATATGAGAACCTACATGGCTGATAGTATACTACTTGAAATACAATCTATAGTAATGCAGTACATTAATGTAATTGCCAGGATTACCAAGGTCAGTGTAGATGTAATCGATACAAATTTTATTAGAGTTGCAGGTACAGGAATTTTTTCAGATGTAATAAATGAGAGTACTAGTAATAAGAACTATATTGAAAAAAGAGTTATGGAAACCGCTAAAAGATGTGTTATTGAAAATCCTTGTGAAAATGAATTATGTAAATTATGTACTAATAAAAATGAATGTATAGAAACCTTCGAAATTGGTACACCTATCTTTCTTAACAGAAATATTATTGGTGTATTGTTATTAGTTGCTACAGATAACAGGCAAAAAGAGATTTTATTAGCGGATTTAGATACATATCTGGATTTTATTGATAAAATTGCATATTTTATTGAAGCAAAAGCTATTGAACATAATAAATTGGTAAATAGAAATAAAACTATAGATGCTTTAACCAGTATTATGAATAAAATAGAACAGGGTGTTCTTATACTGGATAAAACAGGCATAATTAAAAATGTTAACGACAACACTTTGAAGCAGCTAAAAGTTTCAAATAGGATTTTAGGGAAAAAATTATTCATTCAGTTTACAGGAGATACAATAAATGAACTGAATGAATACCAAATAAGAATTGATGATGAAACTTATCTGATTATGGGTAATATTTATAATCTAAATATTGATGACTTAGAGTTTTCCAGTGTTCTTGTATTCTATGAACAGGAATTTATCCATTCAAATATGTACAAAATGCTACCAAATATAAATACGATTGCAGTAGAAAATATTATTGGATCTTCAAAAACAACATTAGATTTAAAGAAATTTATAATAAAAATTGCAAATTCACCTTCAACTGTTCTTATTACAGGAGCGAGTGGTACTGGTAAAGAAATGATAGCTACTGCTATCTGGAAGGCCAGTGATAGGAGGGATGGAAAGATAGTACCTATTAATTGTGCGGCAATTCCGGAAGCTTTACTTGAAAGTGAATTGTTTGGCCATGTGAAGGGAGCATTTACCGGAGCAGATACCGGTAGAATAGGCAAATTTGAACTGGCTAAAGATGGGATACTATTTTTAGATGAAATTGGTGATATGCCACTCCACTTGCAGGCAAAATTACTAAGAGTATTACAGGAAAAAAAAATAACCCGAATTGGTTCAAATAGACAGATAGAAATTAATACCAGAATTATTGCTTCAACAAATAAAGATTTAAAAAAGCTTACCAGTGAAAATAAATTCAGAGAGGATCTGTATTACAGGTTGAATGTTATTCCTATTGAAACTATTCCACTTAGGGATCGGGTTGAGGATGTAGAAGATTTAACATATATGTTTATTGCAAAATATACTAAACTTTTTAATAAATATTATAAAAAAATTGATAAAGATGTAATCGATTTGTTTAAACTTTGTAAATGGAAGGGTAATGTAAGAGAATTGGAAAATACAATAGAATTTATAATCAATATGCTTGATGATAGTGGAATTATAAGTATGAGTATAATCCCTTTGTCAATTATAGAGAATGACTCTGGTGTAGAATATAATGAAAAATCAACAAACTCACTGGATAATTTGGAACGAAATGAAATACTAAAAGCTATTAATTTATATGGAAGCAGTACCAATAATAAAAAATTAATAGCAAAAAAATTAGGAGTTAGTCTATCAACTCTCTATAGAAAAATAGAAAA
>CBDVAD010000466.1:0-3244 GCA_965371875.1 uncultured bacterium | reverse complement strand
ACCCAATAACCCAACAGGGAAATCCATACCAATTAATGAAATAGAAAATCTAGCCAAAAAACACAAGGACTCATTTTTTTGTATAGATGAATCCTTTGCAGATTTTATCCCCGGTTATCATTCAATTGCAAGGACGGCAATTGCTGTCCGGCCTATTCCAAATATTATTGTTATCCGGTCTCTGACCAAGTTCTATGGAATACCCGGTTTACGCCTTGGAATCTGTCTTGGGGATACAGGTATCATCCAAAAAATAAGGGAAGCTCAAATCCCCTGGTCAGTAAATGTCCTTGCCATGAAGGTAGGAGAGAAACTGTTTGACGATCATCACTTCTTTGAAAATTCAGTCAAAACTGTGAAAATTTTGAGGACAGAACTTAGTAGAAAACTAAGAAATTTTTCATGGATAAAACCCTTCCAGGGGGAAGCTAACTTTATTCTTATAAAGATTTCCAACCCGGAAGTAAACATAAAAGAACTCTACAGCTATTTTGCTTACAAAGGGATAATTATCAGATTATGTGACAGTTTTACCGGGCTGGATGATTCATTCTTTCGTATTGCAGTCAGAACATCTCATGAAAATGAACAGCTAATCAAAGTTCTAACATCATTTTCTGAGGAAGTTTTAGGCAAGAAAAAGATTGGCATGATACCCCCCCCTGGCCTCCCCCTCATAAGAAAAAAGGCCCTGCCTCTTATGATACAGGGAACCGCTTCAAATGCTGGTAAAAGTATATTGACAGCAGGTCTGTGCAGAGTACTATACCAGGATGGATATGCAGTTGCTCCATTCAAGGCACAAAATATGTCAAATAACTCGGCAGTTACACCCCGCGGAAAAGAGATAGGGAGAGCCCAGGCTCTCCAGGCAAGAGCCTGTAATATTAATCCGGATGTCAGAATGAACCCTGTCCTTTTAAAGCCATCTTCTGAAAAAGGATCACAAGTAATTTTAAACGGCTTACCTGCAGGCAATATGACAGTGAAAAACTGGAAAGAGTTTAAGCAGACAGCCAGAGCAGTTGTAGAGGAAAACTATGACAATCTGGCATCAGAATACGATGTAATCATCATCGAAGGAGCGGGAAGTCCTGGTGAAGTAAATCTGAAGAAGAACGATATTGTAAATATGGGAATGGCCAGGTATGCAAATGCCCCTGTACTGATAGCAGGAGATATTGACCGTGGCGGTGTGTATGCCTCGTTTATTGGAACTATGGCTGTTTTTGAAGAGTGGGAGCGAAGCCTGGTAAAAGGATTTATTGTAAACAGGTTTAGGGGGGATGCAGGCCTTCTTGGTTCGGCTCATGACTATCTATTGGAATACACCGGTAAACCAGTTGTAGGTATTGTTCCTTTTATTCCTGATCTTAATCTGCCGGAGGAAGATTCCGTATCCTTTAAAGACGGCAGTTATTTCACTTCAACCAGTTCAGAACAGAATTCAGCTTTAGTAATAAGAATTGGTCTTATTGATCTACCCTATATTTCCAACTTTACAGATATGGATCCTTTGATGCAGGAGCAGGATGTTGAGATTGTTCTTATTAAAGCCCCCGAAGAACTGGAATCAAAATTTGACTGTATTATTATTCCTGGAAGTAAAAATACAAGTAGTGACCTTTCATGGCTTACTAAAAAGGGTTTTCCTGAAACACTGAAAAACATGAAAGAAAAGGGTGTAACTATTGTTGGTATCTGCGGTGGTTTCCAAATGCTGGGGAAGCGAATAATAGATCCTGAATATGTGGAACTAAACACAGAATCAAACAAAGACTTTGTAAACGGCCTTGGAATGATTGATATAGAAACCAGCTTCTATCCTGAAAAAAAACTCTCACGCAAAGAAGTGCTTCATACTCCCTCAGGCCACTATGTCAGAGGATATGAAATCCACCACGGAATCTCCCGTATAAAAGAGGGAAAAGTAATCATAGATTCCAAAGAGGGTCTTCTGGGTGCATCTTCCATGGACGAAAATGTGTGGGGAACATACCTCCATGGTATTTTCGATGCTGACGAATTCAGACAATGGTTTCTGAATCAGCTTCGGAAGAATAAGGGGCTTCCAGTATCAAATAAGCCATCTCTAATCTATGATATCGATGCTTCCCTCGACAGGCTTGCGGATGTTTTAAGGGAAAGTCTCGATATAAACCAGATAAAAACCATCATCGGATTATAGGAGATAGTATTTGAAGAACTATATTCTAATCCTTATAGCCATAGCCCTGGATCTACTCATTGGAGATCCGGTTACTCCTATACACCCGGTACGACTGATAGGTAATCTTATCTTAAAAATTGAAACTCTTCTTTACAATTCAAACCTTTCAAAAAGAATATCCGGTCTTATTGGTGTTATGATCTCTCTGGTAACTGTGATTATTTTGTTTACTGCTCTGTATTTAATTTCAGGCTTCATTCCTTATGGAAAAGAAGTATTCAGTGTTCTAATTTTCTACTCTGCCATTGCCATCAAAGATCTTGCTCTCCACGGCATGCGGGTAAAAAGGGCATTGGACAAGGGTGATATTCTACTGGCCAGAAAAAGTGCCTGGATGATTCTGAGCAGGGATATTGAAATTTTAAGTCCAAATAAAATAATAACAGGAACTGTTGAGAGTATGAGCGAAAACTCATCTGATTCAATAATTGCTCCTGTTTTCTGGGGGCTTATCCTTGGACCAGCAGGAGCTCTTAGCTATAGAGTAATAAATACACTGGATGCTATGTGGGGATATAAAAATGAAAGGTTTCTTGATTTTGGCAGAGCAGCGGCTCTGCTGGATGATGCTGTAAACTTTATACCTGCGAGGCTGACAGGTATGTTTATCTGTTTGGTTTCAGGATTTACCGCGGTGTTGGGTTCTGGATCGAATGCGGGGAACCCGCTGGTTACATGGCAAATTATGATTCGGGATCACTCAAATACTGCCAGTCCAAATGCCGGTTATCCGGAGGCCGCCATTGCAGGGGCTCTTGGTATTCAGCTGGGAGGAGAGGCATCTTACTTTGGTAAAATTGTCAGTAAACCTACGATAGGTGATAATAGAAGAGAGCCAAAAAATGATGATATTTCAAAATCATTGATGATAGTTGCTGAGTCAGTGGTTCTTTTCCTGATTGTTGCCGGTATAATTATTGTGAAATAAAAAAACCGGTAGGGGCGACCGGCCGGGAGCCCCAAACATTATTATTATAATTCAAAAAGAAAAAGTTTATGATAAAATATAAGAGT
>CBDVAD010000465.1:0-3256 GCA_965371875.1 uncultured bacterium | reverse complement strand
TACTCGATAATTAATATAGTGTAAATTTCCAGAGGTCTGTATTCAATTACTGTAAGCTCATTTGCTTTTCGGGTAAGTTCGCCCAAACCAATTACAGAAGCTATAGATGAGATCTTCAACATATAGGCAAACTGATTAACCAAAGGGGGCAGAATATTCCGGATAGTTTGAGGGAGTATTACATAACGCAGAACCTGTGGCTCTGTGCAGCCCATAATTCGGGCCGCCTCATGCTGACTCCGGGGTATGGATTTTATTCCTGCTCTAAATATCTCAGCTTCAAAAGCGCTGTCTGTGAGGGCAAGTGATATAATTGCAGCAGACATAATACCAAGGTCTAAACCTGTTGATATCGGCAGGCCGTAATATACCCATAGGAGCATTACCAATACTGGCACAGAACGAAACAGTTCGACCCATCCCCTGTGAACATGGTTTAGTATCCTGTTTTTTGATAATCCGAATAGTGCAAGTATAAGGCCAAGAGAAACAGAAATTGCAATTGATATGAGTGATACTGTAAGAGTCGGTACAAGTCCTTTAATAAGGAAAGAGAGATTGCGTTGCCCTACAGCATTTACAGGAGATACAGCAAACCATCCCCAGCTGTAACTTCCTGTGCCACAGGAAGTTAACAGGCTGGCTGCAGCAATGATGAAAAATATCCTTAGCCGGGGAGGTTTCTTTAAATTCATTTTAGAGCAAGCCACTTATCTTCAAGTTCCTGAAGATAGCCGCTTTTTGTTTTCATTATTATCCAGATATTTAGATAGTTAATAAAAACCTGATCATTCTGAGGAACCAGAAGACCTATTCCATTAGAGAACTTGGGTTCATCTACTGGAATTATCATCAGTTCGGGGTAGGTTTTAATCAGCTGTGAAGCTTCAAAAGTACTTGTAATGGAAATATCTGTTCTTCCTGCCAGTACTTCCTGAAAATCTCTGGCTGGTGATTCTACTGATACTATCTGTGCATCCGGGAAAAGAGAAAGTGCCTGTTCCTGAAAGATAGTACCCAGAGTTACCGCAACAGAAATATCTGCCTTATTCAGATCACCCCATGTATTAAACCGTCCGTTATTTTTTTTGAGAGTTAAAGGTACAGTTCCTACATTCACTACAGGTAGTGTATATCCCGCAGTTTTGGCCCTTCCCATGCTGTAGGATGCACCTGTGGTAATATCATACTTTCCGGCAGCAACCCCGCTTACCAGGTTTTTCCAGTCTGTTGCAACCCAATCAACTTCAACTCCCATGTCTGCTGCCAGTTGTTTTACCATCTCAATATCATGTCCGGCATATTCACCTGTTTCAGGATCTTTGAAGCTCATGGGGTTGAAATCTCCTGTAGTTCCAACCCTGATTGTACCTCTCTCCAGTATTGTCTGCAGAGTGGATCTCTCATTGTTGGTGACCTTGCCTTCAGTTGTCCTTTCCGTATTTGCAGTGCAGGCGAATGTAAATATTAGCAGGATCACAATTATACCGGTTATTAAAAACCTCTGTCTGTGCTTATAAAGATTGTTCTTGTAAATTTTTGAATTCATAATATCCTCCCATACTATGTAAAGATTACTAAATTTGTAATATAAGGTACTCCTATAGCAGTAAAGGGTCAAATCTTTTATAGTAAAAGATCGCATTTTAATATAAATATTAGTATTATAGTCATGTATGGAGGGCAAAATGAATAAACCTGTTCTTGATTTAACAAAAGGCTCAATTTATAGACATATAATGAATATGGCAGTACCTGCAAGTATTGGCTACTTTTTTAACACCATGTATAACTTTACAGATACTTTCTGGGCTGGAAGGTCCAGTACAGCAGCACTTGCGGCTCTTTCACTTGCTTTTCCAGTGTATATTGTAATCCTTTCTTTTGGTTCCGGTATTGGAAGTGGTGTTACCGGAATTATTTCGAATCTTTTTGGTAAGGGTGAAAGTGATAAAGTTAAAGAGTACTTTATTCAGTCAATAATGCTTGGGATCTTTTTCTCTTTAATTACAGCAATTGTTATGTATATTTTTATGAATCCGATCTTCAGGCTTTTTAATGCCCAGGGGGAACTTCTTCAGTATGCAGGAGAATACACGAGTGTAATTATATTCGGATCACTATTTTTTATTCTAAATTTTATAATTAATGGCCTTCTTGTTGCAGCAGGAGATACAAAGAGTTTTAGCAAATTCCTGATAACCGGATTTCTTGTCAATATTCTTTTGGACCCGTTGTTGATGTTTGGATTAACTATTGGGGGCTCTACTCTGTTCCCTGGTTTAGGTATTCCCGGGATTGCTCTTGCGACAGTTCTTGTTCAGATTGGTGGAACTGTTTATCTTGGCAGTTGTGTTAAGAAAATGGGTATACTAAAAGGGCTTACGAAAGAGAGCTTTGTTCCGAAACCTGCAGAAATGAAAGAGATAATGGTTCAGGCTGCCCCTGCTACTCTGAATATGATAATTATGGCAGCAGGTGTTTTTGTAATTACATATTATATTTCGAGATTTGGAGAAAGTGCAATTGCTGCTTATGGTGCTGCTATTAGAATTGAGCAGATTGCACTAATCCCAACTATTGGGCTTAATACAGCTCTTGCCTCTATTACCGGTCAGAACAATGGCGCTGGAAATTTTGAAAGAATTAAAGAGGGTTTTTTTAATACATTATTACTGGGTGTTTTACTGTTTGTGTTTGTGATGATTCCGGTAGTTATATTTGGCCGGCCAATTTTAAAAATATTTACCAGCAATAACGAAGTTTTGGATATAGGAGTGCTATATCTCAGAATTCAACTTTTTGCATTTTACAGCTATATTCTTCTCTATCAATGCGGGTCTGTTTTACAGGGAATAAAGAAACCGGGGATGATTCTCTGGACTGGTCTTTACAGGCAGGTTCCGGCGCCATTTATCTTTTTTAATCTCTTTGCATTTACCTTTGGACTTGGTATTGCAGGAATATGGTGGGGCATTGTTGCAGTAAACTGGACAGCGGCCCTTGTAATTCTGTTTCATACAATAAAATTGATAAGTGTAAAAAATAGTTTGACTCTTCAGGAGGAAATCGGTTAAGATTCAGCCAACATAGCTGAATCAGCTGATAATAATTATGTTGTCAGCTGATTCATTGAGTCATATCGAGGAACACGGTGAAAGGCCGTGACTGTCCTCTACCAACTGTATCCGGTGACGGACACTTCATATGCCACTTAACGGGAAGGCGGAGTGTTTAGTACCGGGAGTCAGTATAC
>CBDVAD010000464.1:0-3272 GCA_965371875.1 uncultured bacterium | reverse complement strand
GAAAATATATATACCAGAGCTGATAGGTTTATCCAGCCGGGTATAACCGGATATGATGCAGTTTATATCGCCCTCGCAGAAGAACTGGAAGGAGTATGGCTAACATTTGATGCGAAGGCACATAACAAAATAGCCTCAGAGAAACTATCTATAAACCTCTTTGAAACTGGTATAGAAGAAATCTTTATTTAATATAGTATTAGATCTCAGTTCAATTTTACCCTGTAATCCACCCCTTCTTCCATTTCAAGATCAATAAGAATTCGTCGGCCTTCAAAACCATGACGAGTGCATTTTGCACTAATCTCAACAAAACGCTGCCCTTCCGGGAGGACAACTCCGGACAGACTTCTTATAAAAGGCTGTTCATTAACATGTGGATGGGCAAGTACTCTCTCACCTAAAATATCCCCCGTTTCCGGATCTGTTATAACCCAAAGATCTGCATAGTGGTTCCACCCCTCATCATCATGCCGGATCGTAACGGAAAAACTCCAGGATCCGTTTGAACTCCTGACAGCGGAAACAAACTTAACCTGTGCATAATCAAGATCCGGATTAAACTCTGAAGTTTCATCAGCAGATAAGTTAAAAACAATTAAAGAGACTAAAATTAATATTGATGTTATAGTTTTCATTAGATTAATGTACTCATTTTTATTACATTAGTAAATTAGTAATTTAAAAAACTATTGCTGTAACATGGAGGCAGAAGATGAACAAACTAAGAATTGGGCTGGGACAGTTGAATACAAAGGATAATATTGAGAACTCCTTTGAAGAAATTGAGTCCCTGACAGCAGAATGCTCTTCCATGGGAGCGCAACTCGTTATCTTTCCGGAACTCTCCACTTATTTATCAGAAACATCTGTACAAACAGCATCCCAAACATTAAATGGAGAGATTATATCGAGGTTCAAAGAACTTGCAAAAAAGTACAATGTTTATCTTCACAACGGCAGCTTTATCGAAAAGGCAGAAAAAACAGGTAAATCATACAACACCTCAGTTTTAATCAATCCAGCCGGCAGGGTTGAAGCGCTGTATAGAAAAATACACCTCTTTGATATTGAGATAGATAATGAACTCTCATACAGAGAATCTGACAGATACGAAAGGGGGGATTCAGTTGAAAATATAAGTACAGGTATTGGAGATTTCGGTTTCTCAATTTGTTATGATCTACGATTTTCAGAACTCTACAGAAAGCTGGCTTTAAGGGGTGCAAAACTTATCTTTGTACCAGCAGCTTTTACCATGTTTACAGGGAAGGACCACTGGGAAGCCTTGCTTCGGGCCCGTGCAATAGAGAATCAGGTATATATTATTGCCCCGAACCAGATTGGTAAACATCCGGACAATAAAACCTGCTATGGTAACAGTATGATCATTGATCCCTGGGGAAAAGTAATTGCCAGAGCATCAGATAAAGTTGGTGCTTTAGTTGCAGACATAGACTGGGATTACCTGGAAGATATCAGATGTAAACTTCCAAGTCTTAAGAACAGCGTCGATCTTCAGAAAATGTAATCCTGTTTAACCTTTGTTCAAATACATGGTATCAATAAGCTTCTTACCGGATTCCGTTTTAAAATAGTTCTTTCTTATACCTTCTATTGCTTCCCGCTTCATTTCTTTTTCAAAAATATTTACTATAAAATCCGCCTCTATAATTATCTGAAAATCAATTCCATCTATTTTATTGTAGGAATGATGGTTCCCGGTGATAAAACAGACCCGTTCTATAATTTCTTCAGAAATATTTAATTCTGACAGGATCTCTTCAGCTATCGGAGGACCTTCAATTTCCTGATAGTTCCAGGCAGATGATTTGTACTTCCTCTCTGATTCTTTAATACCAATATCATGTAGAATTGCTGTATACAGGATAATATTTATAGTTTTTTCATCAAAAGAGTCCTCTTCGGCTATAACCTGTGCATAACCCAGAACCTTAAGGGCATGATTAATTCTTCTGACATCCCCCTGGAAATAGATAATCATTTTTTCTATTACTCTACCTGTCATATTATACCCACTTTCAATTTTCAAGCCATTTAACTGCTTCTTCATAACTGGTTGTATCCAGTGTTATTAGATGATGATTATGATATTTTCTTATTGATTCTTCAATATCTGAATATGGAAGTATCCTTTCATCAGAAAAAACAGCTGCTATTTTTGCATTTCCCAGACTGTCTTTAAACTTATAGATAATTCCAGCTATAGACTCCATACCTGAATAACTTAAAAGATTTTTCCAGTCAACCTGACGAAAATCAAACAATACTTTTAAATTTTCTTTCCAGTTCTCATGAATTGTAAGATCTTTAAAGAAAGATCTATAATCATCCAAAGTTATTTTTCCGGAAACTATAATCTCAAAAAACTTCTCATTAATATTTATTTTGTAGGGCATCAAATACCTCACTATTTTAATAATGTATCTCTTTGTATGTCAATTTTCAACTATAAGAAATAATTATAAAAAGAGTTGCCTGAGATATCAAGGGAATTGGTAAAAACTACGGGCACTGCAATCAATATTTCAGTTATCCATTCAGAGAGAACAAACCCTGAAAAGAGGTAGACAATTACTTTTAGAAAATGAATCTGACAAATTATTGGAAAGCAGTGTATAATAGTTTATTGTCTGAATTTTGCTAAACCAGGGATATAATATGAGTGTTCATATTCTTATTATAACAGCACTTGTTGTTTCTTCAATCATTACTCTTTCTCTGGCTCTCTACGCTTCAACAAAGTTACGATCCGATGGATCCACAGCCTACATGCTATTAATGATTTCCGTTAGCTTTTACTCATTAGGATATGCTTTTGAGCTTTATAATTCGACAGCAGCAGGAATCTTTCTTGCATTAAAGATTGAATATATAGGTATTGCAACTTTACCGGTTTTTTGGGTTATTTTTGCCCTTAAATATACCGGATCCTGGGAAAAAATGACACCGGTAACCTATATACCTCTATTCATTATTCCACTTATTACTATTATTTTACTATATACAAATAATTACCATCACTTATACTATCTGGAGCTTGGAATAAACAATAAAGGTCCGTTCCCGCTTGTAATTATTGTACAAGGTATATGGTACTATATTCATATTGGATATACAAATATTCTGCTTTTAATCGGGACTGTCCTCTTTACACGAATGATGTTTCAAAAAACAGGAACCCTGAGAAAACAGGCCCTGACAATGTTTATGACATCCCTGATTCCATGGATAGGAAATATTCTGTATCT
>CBDVAD010000463.1:0-3279 GCA_965371875.1 uncultured bacterium | reverse complement strand
CTCGGTGAAATAATAGCTCTGGAAGAATTTGTAGGGATTTCAGTTTCTATCCAGGATCGGTGAGAATCTTAAAATACAACTGTTACATACAGGAATTTTAGAATAGTTGTTGTTAGAAAATTTCTAAGTAATAATTCTATCAGTAATACTTGAATTTTATAACCGAACGATATATATTAAGATATATATCAATAGGAGGTGCATATTATGGATACAGCAAAAGTATTTGTGAATGGGAGAAGCCAGGCTGTTAGACTGCCAAAAGAATATAGATTTAATGAAAGCGATGTATTTATAAAAAAAATTGATGATGTTGTAATGTTAATTCCAAGAGATAAAGTCTGGAAAACATTTAGAAATTCTTTTAGTAAATTCAGTGATGATTTACTTCTTGAAAGGGATAATGAACTCCCGCAAGAAAGAGACCTTCTTTAGGTGGAATATCTGTTTGATACAAATATTTGTATTTATCTCATAAATAATAAATTTGAATATTTAATAGATAGAGTTGAGGAATGTGGAATTGAAAATATAGGAATATCCTCAATCACAATTGCAGAATTAGAATATGGTATTGCGAAAAGTAGCAGTATACATGAAGAAGAAAATAGAGTGGCATTGCTGGAATTTTTACTTCCGTTCAAATTTATTGATTTTAAACAGAATGATTCATATGAGTATGGAAGGATCAGGCAAGACTTGCAATCAAAAGGGAAAATTATTGGGAATATGGATATACTAATTGGATCACAGGCAGTTTCAAGAGGATTAATATTAGTAACAAATAATGAGAAAGAATTTAAAAGAATAGAAAATTTACAAATTGAAAACTGGATCATCTAAAAAGTAATAACTTTTGAACATTAGAATGAAGATATATTGAAGGAATTGATAATACTGGCCCTGGAACAGACTGCGAAGATATTTAGCCTATTGGAAGTTTAATATAACACCAGGCAGGGGCAGATTTTAAATCTGCCCCTGCTGTAATCTTCTTGTAATCAACTGGCGTTCAGCAGAATACCACTGATATAATTTGTTGTTCTTTCGATAATCCGGGCTGTTTCATTCTCCGGAAGAAACCGGATTCTTAAGGGGAACTGCACGTCATTTACGCCGGTTGTCTTAATGATTTTTGAAGTTGCTAATATATCCATATTACTCTTCAAAAGGTAATCCTGAAGAACTTCGATACCTTCACCACTCCAGCCGAAGGACCCAAAAGCGCCTCCGACTTTTCCCTGAAGATCCAACTCAACAATCTTCTTAACAATCTCTTCGGTTTTACCGGTCATATCGGCATATTTTGTAGACGTACCTATTAACAGAAGATCTGACTCCTGTACTGATCTGATGATGACATTTTCATCTGTAGTGTTTACATCCAGCAAATCTACCATTATGCCATCCAGTTCAAGATTTGCCTTTAGCTGTTTGCTCAATTTTCTGGTATTACCAGTCATACTGGAGTATATGATAGTCGCCTTTTTCCCGACTTCAGTTTCCCGGCTCATCTCTTCATACAGACCGATATACTCATTGACCTTATCCCTCAGGATAAATCCGTGTGACGGGGCGATCATCTTTATGTCCAGTGTGCGTATCTTCTCAAGCATCTCTTTAACATGTCTCCTGTGGGGATGCATGATAAGCTGATAATACAAAGTGTAATCTTCCTTAATGTCGACTTTGACTGCATCATTAAAATATTCCGTGTTGGCCAGGTGAGTACTGAAGATATCACAGGAAAAAAGGATCTTATCTTCTTCAAGAAATGTGACCATGGTCTCTTCTGTGTGCAGATAGGGTGTTTCATAAAATCTTAGGGTTTTACCGCCAATATCAAGGGTGTCCCCGTCTTTTACAATAAGAAATTCACGGTCATATAACCTGTACATTTTTTTTAATTCATCCGCTGCAAGTTCTGTGCAGACGATTACTGCGCTTTTCGCCTGGGAAGCCAATGCAGGCAGACTACCGGAGTGATCGGGTTCTACGTGGTTTATAACGATGTATTTAATCGTTGCCGGATCGAAATGTTTTTTCAACCCTTCCACATATTCTTTGCCAAAACTCATATCAACTGTATCTATCACTGTGGGTAATTCTGAATCAATAAAATAGCTGTTATATGTCGTACCTTTAGTTAAAACCAGGCGATGAAACGGGACATCACGATCATCAATCTTGCCTACCAGGTATACATCCCTGGCTAATTCAATTTTATTCTGGATCATATTATTCTCCTTAGGTTGCATAGGCGAGCAGGGACGTAGTCCCGACCAGCCTTGATTGAAATATATGACTAAGATAGAGTTTTTTTTGGAACAGGATGTGATTCAAATCAAATTTTACTTTTTTTTGATAAATTCCGGAGTTATCCAGTCATACTGATAAGGGTTTGGTGATCTTTGACTATGATGACTTTTGAACCTTGAAAGGCTAGAATCCCCTCGGTCTCAAGTTTTTTCAGTTTACGGCTCATTGTCTCCCGGGTTACACCAGCATAATTGGCCATTTCTTCCCTGTTGATCGGAACTTTGACATGAATCTCTCCATCTTTTTCTGTTCCGTACTTCTCGCAGAATTCCAATAAAATATAAGCGATACGGGCTTCTACATCTTTGGTAGCGAGGTTTTGAGCCAGATTTTCAGTTTCTGCGAGTCTGTCGGATACTGTGGAGAGGATTTTCAGGGCGATATCAGGATTTTCCCTGAGGATATTGTCCATATGGTTCTTTGTGAGGGTACATATTTTCGTATCCGAGATTGCAAAAGAGGAAAAGTTGCAGATACGGTTTGTGCCGAACAGACTTAGTTCCCCAAAAAAATCCCCCGGGGTAAGGATATGAAGTATCTGCTCTTTGCCGTCTTTAGTAATTTTGGACAATTTTATCTGTCCTTCATTAAGAATGTAGAGGGTTTCGGAAGCATCACCCTCCAGGAACAGGGTCTCCCCTTTTTTATAACTTTTATGGCCTGTCAGTCTGATTATTCTATATAACTCAACATCTGAAAGACCTGAAAACATATGTACTTTTCTGGCACACAAATTAATGGAACAGGTTTCACACTTTTTTGGAATGGAGTTATTCATATCAACATTAAAGTATTACAATTTTCATCGGAGAACAAGCTTTTGTAAGCTATTTTATTACTGCAAGGGATAGTGAGTCTTCCTCCACACTAATTGTATCAGGACTGCTGATCTCACCCCTCTTTTCGACCAGTCGCAAGTTTGTTTCCAGCAGCATATATGGACGGGGAAAAAATAATATT
>CBDVAD010000462.1:0-3282 GCA_965371875.1 uncultured bacterium | reverse complement strand
ACTTCTGTCCTATAAAAGGAAAATTGATATCCGGGTAACCGGTTATACTGTGCATAATTTTTATCTCATCAATTCTTTCTTCGGAACTAATCCAGCCTGGTGCATCCCTCCAGTTCCACATAGTAACAATAGATTTATCTCCCGAAGGAACTGCAGTAAAAGCAGTAATCTGAGCAGCAGGATCATTAAGGTTTTCTCTGCCGCGAGGTAAACTTAGAAACAGGTTACAGGAGGATATAGAAAGAAATATAAGTAGAAAAAGGATAGTGCAAAGAAATATGCCTGTTGCTTTTTTTCCAGTTCTACCTGCCTGAATCGTTCTCATTACTAATTATTCCTCCAGACACTGAAACTTGAGAAAGTAAAAGGACTTATATCTATATTAATTGCACTCCCTGCAGAAGGAATAAATGCAATCGTATTCGACCCATGAACTCTCGCCATATTAATCTGATCCTTAATATCAATGAGAACTGTTCCGTTAATTACATCTACAGTTTTTGAGTGTTCGTAATCATACAAATAACTGTCACTGATTGATGCCCAGGTCATACCGTCTTCTATTTTCTTTCGAACAGGAACAATATCTATATTCCCGGCAGCTGTAAAGCCGTAACCCTGCATAAGGGCAGCCAGAACAGCCCCAAAGTCATTGTTAAACAGCTCATCAAAAATAAGAAACCCAATATTACCACCTGGTTGAGGCCCCGTGATATTAATGGCTGTAATGCTGATACCAGTAGTAAGAGCGGTATTAACATATAATTTGGTATGCACTGAGCCCCCTGCATCAGGATGCCCACTATAATTAAGATGCCTCTTCACATATTTCGGAGCAAGCCAAACACCACCTTTTTCATGGGCATAAAGGGCAAAATAGTGTTCCCGATCCTGCTGCAGATTGGTCCATTCAAACTGATATTCTGAGTTTGAAGTAAACTCCTGCACATTATCGGGATTGAGAGGATACTTGCTTGAAGGGGGATTGTTCTCGCTGTATACAATCCTGATTTTATCTATTATTCTGGAATCATCTATCCCCGGAGCAGGATTACGCCAGTCCCAGATAGTTATTATTGAATCAGGTCCGGAAACAGAAGCATCGAACCCTCCAATCTGAACTTCATCATCCAGAGGATTATCGCGACCTAACGGAGCTGGAAAAAGAAGATCACAGGAAATGAATAGTACTGCACTAAGAATCAATATTAATGGATATAAAATATTCTTATATATCTTCATCAGTCCAACCTCAACCTGACAACTGCTGTAATCCCGTTACCCGAGGGTAAAACCGAAAAAGCCAAACTATTATCAATCTGTTTATTGGAGGATACTGCAACAGGAGATTCAGTTAGTCCCATATAGGTCAAAACCCCTCCTCCAATGAAAAGAGCATAAGAAAGATATGTAAAAACTTCTGAAGTTATGTATTTAACTGAGTACACGCTATCCCCAATAACACCGGAAGGAGATCGTTCACTAATCCAGAACTCCTCTGCCTGACCTCTGTAATTAACTGCTAAACCGGAAGTGACATTTCCCAGACCAAGAAGACCTCCTCCAAAAAACATCAATCTTTTTGCCTTCCCTGACAGTATCATTGGTTTTTGTTCTCCAGGGATATAATTGGAAGCAATCATACCGCCCAGGCCCAGGGTCCAGAAACCATAACTCGAATATCTTGCAATCCTCGCAAAAAAATGAACATCCCGGTAAGCCTCATACTTCTCAGTAAAATTGTCAGTTGCCATGTTGTACTCAAGGTAGTTTCTCTGGGCCCAAAACCCTAGTTGATTAGCCAGAGTTGAAGCAGCATATCCCGCAAACTGGGAAATATATGATAAAGCAAATACCCGTCTTCCAAAATCAGAAAACATAAAAATATCATCAAGGAAATAGTGATGAGAAGCAGCCAACCCAAGATTTGACCCACCAGTAAACAGAAAATTAAATAACTGTAAGCCCTGGTATGTCTTAAATTTATCTTTGTAACTGTTATAATAGTCATTATTGAAGCTGGTATCATTCATGTAATAATTCCAGTAGCTAATAGAGTCGATCCGCTGTTCTGCTGCAATCGATCCCATAATGTTTCCAAGCTGAACTGCACCTTCAAGAATCAGAGTTCTTCTAAGCTGCTTCTTTCTCCTTTTAATTAAATCCTGCTCAGCCTTGTCCTCTTCAAACAGAATCTGGATTTCTTCTTCTACTATTTCTTCCCTGACAGTTTCCCTTATAGCCTCTCTTGCCGGTTCTCCAACCATCTCCAGAGCCTGCTCAGGATCTTCTTCTGCCAGTTTCTCAAAAGCTGAAATACTTTCCTCGACATCTGCTTCTTTTTCAGTCTTTTCAGCCGCATCAAGAGTCTGAACAGCCGCCGCCACAGCTTCTGCAGGCAAAACTGTCTGAACTATAGTGCGTGTCAGCTTACCAACAGCTGTTTCAAGACCTTTAATATCGCTTGTACGTTCCATATCATCAGAAATAACAGTACCTGTCTCTACATCCATTATTTTTGAATTAATAATATAATCCGAGCCTTCCAACCCTATAGAACCATACAACACCTGATCCATTCCAAGCCTTTCACCTATTTCAAGTGCTATTTCATCTGTAATATAATCAGGAAGAGTTATATCCTTTTCTTTCAAAATTGCTGCCAATTCTTCTCTGGTAAAAATTGCATAAGCCTCTGTTTTATCTATTTTAGCTTCGAAAAGCCTGTCTACAATCATTGGAATATAGGAAGGAACATCCTCTCCTCCCAATGGGACAAGAATTATCCCGGGTTTGGTAATATCATCAGACCCCTCTTCCGCAAAAGAGGAGATTACAGAGCCAAGGGAAAAGAATATTATAATGTAGATAAGCAACAAAGCCTTATTAGAAATCATCATCTTTAATATATACCATTGTATTAGAAATTAAAACCAATAAAGATTTTTGCAAAAGCCTGATCAAATATTCTTAGAAGCAATTATGCAAAATATCCATAAATAATTATTTCAATTATCGGTACATACTACTATAAATTAGAGATCTTTGTTTTTTGGTTTTTTATTTGATTTTGGTGTCACCCAGGCAGGTAAGAGCCAAACATACAGGAAAAGGGCAACCCGGGGCCGGGTATGAGGAATCGGTACGATTCCAAACCCGGAATTTAAATAATACATTCTGAATAGATCATTAGCAATTAACGGGCTTTGCGGGGGTATCCGTCGGTTATTGCATGGGCGCGATAAATCGGCTCCTACAATCCCTGACATAGATGGATTACAG
>CBDVAD010000461.1:0-3291 GCA_965371875.1 uncultured bacterium | reverse complement strand
GCAAGAACCCGTCCTGTAAGGGTTATTTCTCCTGTCATAGCAGTTTTTTCCAGAATAGGAGTTTTTGTAAGTGCAGATAACATTGCAGACGTAAGAGCAACTCCGGCTGACGGTCCGTCTTTTGGTATGGCTCCCTGGGGAACATGAATATGAATGTCCAGTTTCTCCTGAAAATCAGCTTCAATTCCAAAAGTTTCATGGTTGGACCGTATAAAAGAGAGTCCTATCTGAGCGCTCTCCTTCATTACATCACCCAGGTTTCCTGTTAATATCAGTTTTCCTTTACCCTTTAACAGCGCAACCTCAATGGGCAGTAGTTTTCCACCCATTTCTGTCCATGCCAGTCCATGAGCCAGGCCCGGACGGGATTTATTATAGACCAGGTCTCCATTGAACTTTTCGTGTCCAATAAAAGTATGGAGGTTTTTACCGGATATTGTGACCTTGAATTTTGTCCTGTCGACAGATTCTCCCTGATCATCTTCAGATTTTGAATATCCTTCTGTAACTGCCTTCCTTGCAATTTTTCGGATTACAGATGCTATTTCCCTTTCCAGATTTCTGACACCCGATTCCATCGTATAATTTCTTATTATACTTAAAATTGCAGATTTTTGGAATTTAATGTTTGCCCAGTCAAGACCGTTTTCCTTAAGCTGTTTTGGAATAATGAACGAAGATGCAATCTTCTCTTTTTCCAGATCGGTATATCCCGGTGTCTCTATAACTTCCATCCTGTCCCGCAGGGCATGTGGTATGGAGTATACAGAGTTTGCAGTAGTTATAAACATTACTTTTGAAAGATCGTAGGGTAGTTCCAGATAATGATCAACAAATGTTGCATTTTGTTCAGGATCAAGCACCTCAAGAAGTGCAGATGATGGATCCCCCTTAAAATCTGAGTTCATTTTATCAATCTCATCCAGAAGAAAAACAGGGTTTATAGTTCCTGCTTTTTTCAGTGATTGAAGAATCTTTCCAGGAAGTGCTCCCACATACGTTTTACGGTGACCCCTTATCTCTGCCTCATCTCTTACACCACCCAGTGAAATCCTGATGAATTCCCGATTTAATGCTCTTGCTACCGAACGTCCAAGAGAGGTTTTGCCTGTTCCGGGAGGGCCTACAAAGCATAGTATTGGTCCCTTCATTGAATCCTTAAGCTGATGAACTGCAATAAAGTCCAAAACTCTCTCTTTTGGTTTTATCATATCAAAATGATCCTCATTAAGGATCTCTTCTGCAAGCTTTATATCATGGTTATCTTTACTCTGCTTACTCCATGGAAGGTCTGCAATCCATTCAAGGTATGTACGCAGAACTCCTGATTCCGGTGACATTGGTTGAAGTCTCTCCAGGCGTTTTAGTTCTTTTTCTGCCTTTTCCCACACTTCAGAAGGTGGGTTTTTTTCTTCTATACGGTTCTTAAGCTCTATGGCTCCGGAGGGATCTTCCCCGTCAGTACCTAATTCTTTATTTATCTGTCTAATCTGCTCATTTAAAAAATATTCTTTCTGATTTTTCTCAAGTTTCTTTTGCACCTTTGAGTTGATTTTGTTCTGAAGGGACAGTACTTCGTTCTCTGCTTCTAAAATAACGGAAAGAGTTTCAAGTCTTTCTGTTATATCATCTGTCCTCAGAATCTCAATCTTTTTATCCGGTTTTATATTTATATTTGCACTTATAAGATCTACAAGTTTTTCCGGATATTCTGCATTTTCTATAGAACTAATTACTTCATTGGAAACCTTTTTCTGGAATTTAGTATATCGGGAAAATGATTGCCTGGCTGTCAGCATCAAGGCAGTTAAGGTCGAATTTATCTCTCTCTCTTCCGGTGTTGTAAGGATATTTACATGCATTGATTCTTTGCGTTTAATAAATCGGAGAACCTTTCCTCTTTCCTTTCCTTCTGCAAGTATCCTTACAGTACCATCAGGGAGTTTTAACATCTGCAGGATTTTGGCCGTTACACCTATAGTATAGATATCATTTTCACTGGGTGCTTCTATATTTGATTTTTGACAGGCAAGAAACACAATTCTATCTTTTGCCATTGCTTCTTCTATTGCTTTAATGGTGGCAGGTCTTCCGGCAAAAAATGGAACAACCATATGGGGGAATACAACAAGCTCCCTCAGTGGTACAAGAGGGAGCTCAAGTTTATTACTTTTAATGGGTTTACTTTTTAGATTCATGCAGATTTTTTAATTAGAGTAACTTCAGGTTTTGCAGACTCCTCAATTACTTTTTTGGTAATCCGAACCTCTTTTTCACCTTCAATTGAAGGAATATCAAACATAATATCCAGCATTGTATTTTCAACTATAGATCGTAGTCCTCTTGCACCGGTTTTTCGATCCAGTGCCTGCTGAGCTATTGCATCAATAGCATCATCTTCAAAAATCAGATCCACATTGTCGAGTTTCAGTGAACTCTGGTACTGGCGAATTATTGAATTTTTAGGTTCTGTAATAATCCTTTTAAGATCATCAATCTTGAGCATTGAAAGGGTTACATTGATTGGAAGTCTGCCGATAAATTCCGGTATAAGTCCAAAATGTATCAGATCGTCCGGGTGCATGTGGGAATAGAGCTCTACAATATCTTTATCGATAGCAGACTTGACATCTGCTCCAAAGCCCATAGGATGGGAACTGATGCGCTCTTCAATTACCTTATCCAGCCCTACAAATGCGCCGCCGCAGATAAACAGGATATTACTTGTATCTATCTTGAGCATATCCTGATTGGGATGTTTTCGTCCTCCCTGGGGTGGAACAGATGCAATTGTTCCTTCGATAATTTTAAGAAGAGCCTGCTGTACTCCTTCACCGGAAACATCCCTGGTTATAGAAACATTTTCACTCTTTCTCGCAATCTTATCGGTCTCATCTATATATATAATTCCTCTTTCTGCTGCTGCAATGTTATTCCCTGCATTCTGTATTAGTTTCAGAAGGATATTTTCAACATCCTCACCAACATAGCCTGCCTCAGTAAGGGTTGTAGCATCTGCAATTGCAAAAGGCACTTTAAGTTTTTTTGCAAGAGTTTTTGCCAGAAGTGTTTTTCCTGTACCTGTAGGTCCTGTAAGAAGAACATTTGCTTTTTCAATCTCTACATCGTCTGTAATTATGTCTTTTTGACTTATTCGTTTATAATGATTATATACAGCGACAGACAGGACTTTTTTTGCTGCAGTGTTGCCAAATAACTAAAAATCAAGATATTGTTTAATATATAAGGGTTTCGGCACATCATCCACAAGATATAGGAAGAGCGGCGGGG
>CBDVAD010000460.1:0-3293 GCA_965371875.1 uncultured bacterium | reverse complement strand
GCTTACTCTATCGAATCTTCAAAGATTTTTCTATCTCAATTAACTGATCTGCAGCTATTTTACCCACAGATCCATAGTTAAAAAGTGATGCAGAACGAATATCCCTTAATTTCTCTACCGACTTTCTGTCGGAAAGGACCTTTCTGACCCTATCAGGAATTAGAGATAAATTATCTCCCGAAACTACAGCTCCCAATTTCTCCCTCATATCAAGTTCCCATATAGTTCCATTAAGATCTTCCTGCTCGAAACCTGCTGTTTCCAAAGGGAAATCCAGGGTGATAACAGGTTTCTCATAGATAAAAGCATAATCGAATATAACACCGGAGAGATCGGAAATCATTATATTAGAGGCTGTCATACTTTTATGACCTGAAGGATTTTCATCCCAGGAAACATTAGGAAATGAAGCCGTAGTCTTCTTTAGAGAAGCCAGAAGGGGCATCTCTGAGTACAATTGCTGGGGATGGGGACGAATAATAATTTTATACCCTGCATCTAAAAGAGTCTCTATCAGATCCATTCCATATTTCCCCAATATGCCGTTGGACCCCCAGGTAGGAGCAATTAAAATAGTAGTATCTTCTGATTCATCTCCCTTCTTATCAACAAAATCATCATTTCGCTGCTTTAGAAGATCCATATAAGAACAGCCAGTCTCTAAAAGATTCTTTTTGGCAGCAGAACGGACCTGCTCAAGCTGCCTTATTTCACTTATCTGATGACTTCCTGAACACATAATTGTATCAAAATAATCAAAAGAGAACTTCCTGTATGATGAAATACCAACCGGGGAATGAACTATATGAACATAATGATCCACACCTGGTGAACGCTTAAGGGTAAGAGACTGAAGACCGGGTGTCGTCATAATTACAACCCTGGATTTTATCATTGACATAAAGTAAATAAAACCAGTCCCTCTACCAAGGCAGAAAGTAGAGACATTCTCTGAAGCTAACTTAAGCCCGGGATCTGATTCATCCATGGAAAGATAGGTAAAAGGAATACCCCTTTCGAGAAACTCAGACAAAATTAAATCGAAGGTCCGGTAATAATTTGGACCCTCGGAAAAAAAAGTAAATAATCTCTGCTCTTCAGGTAGTTTATTAAATTGACGTAAACTTCTTATAGCTTTAAACATAATAGAAACCCTTAATTCAGAATATCAGTCCAGTTCTTTTTTTCAAAAATATTCCCCGTTACCAGGAATTGACCAAATACCCTGTAGCTCTTTTCATTACTGGTAGAAGGCTTTGAAGCAATAAAACTAAGAGTAAGTTCCCGGGTATCCGAATCCAGGGTTAAAGGATTAACTAGGGGATCTGTTTCTGCTATACCTGTAGTTGCAAAAGCCGCTGTATCTGTATTAGAGCTAAAGTGATCAGAACGAACCAGAGGCCCTGTCCCGTTAAAATCTTTTACCATTAGTATGGGATGTGCTCTTCCTGTTCCCTCCAAAATTCGGCCATTATCATCCTGGAGAACCCTGAAATCATTAAACATAGGATCGATACCGGAGTTTCCATGATCAGAAACAATGATAATTCTGGTATTATCATATATACCCTCATCTTTCATCCACTTAAACCACTTGGCTAAAACATTTAGTGTCTTCACAGTAGCATTATATGGAAGAAGAGGATTATCAAACATCTTCCCCGATTCGGGGTCTCTAATAAGCTGAGGATTGGAATTGATAAATGTTTTTGAAATATGCCCATCTGCATCAAAAGGCCAGGGTATATGAGTCAGAGAGCTTGTAATATATTTAAACGTTTTCTCCGGAGAATCTGCGTTGGAAAGTTCTGACGCAACATCCAGAAGGGCCAGTTCTTTTACCGCATGACGAATTTTTATATTACCATGATTGGTTTTTAACCAGCTCCCCTTATAATAAATTTTAGGCTTTAATAAAAAAGGACTGCCTTTAAACAGGCCAATGACCGTAAAAATACGACTGTATTCGGAGGCCGGAATCCTGGTATCTCCCCGGTATTCAGAATCCAGATGGCTCTCCCAGTAGGGAATAAAATCAACAGAGCGCCCCAATAAAACGCCTTCCTGTTCTTCCAGTCCGGTTAGATTAATATCCTGGTAGGAAGGATCTGTAAAAGCTACAGAATAATCCCGGGAATTAAAAAAATCAGGGAAAAACTTAAAAGCAGATGCATAACGATCTCCCAGAGATTCATCTACAAGTTCTCCGGTTTGTTCAACTGTAAAACCGGGTCCTCCTACCATAGAAGGGATAGAAGCATAGGTACTTGCAGTGGTACTTAATGTATTTGCATACCAGGTAAACCCCTGGTAATCTTTATACAAGCCGGGATTTGTTTCCAGTATCTCCGGCATAAAGCCTCCACAGAACATGTCCAGCATTATAACCAATACATTCTGTTCACGGGAGAAACTTAATAGTTCGGAAGCATATGCAGGAGGTTCAGTACCGCTTAGTGCCTTTTCTATTTTACCGGTAAATACTCCGGATGAGAGAACATTGGCCATGGTCTGCCCAAGTGTCATCAAATTAAGAATTACCAACAGACTGAAAATTTGTCTGGGGAAACGCCGAAGTAGAAAGGCAATCAGAATAAAACCAACGACCAGTCCGACAACTTCCAGCAGCAAATAAAGGGATACGGGATTGTATAAAATCTCAGGTTTTGAAAACTCAAAGTTATCGAGATGCCCAAAATTACCTGGAAGAAGATAGGTATAAAACCAGAAAACAAGGGCAGCGAAAAATATTGTGTAAACAAACAGAACCTTTAGTTCCCCTGGAACTAATCGGTAAATAATATATGCGGACACAAGAAAGATGATAAGGTAAAGAAAAAGCCATGGGAGAAGAGAAAAAATGCCAAGCTCCACTTCCTGCCATGAGGAGGAAAAAACAGTCACAGGAGAATAGATAAGAACTATACCTGCCCACAGGACAAGGGAAAACACATAGATCCTGCTTCCCATGCCATTTAACTTTGCCTCTAAAGAAAGGAGCCTAAGACTGAGAGATCGCGCCAATACCGGTATTGAAGATAAAACCAGGAGAATGAATTGAAAGAAGGTAACAAAAAGTATATTTACCACACGTTGATTTGTTCCGGGATTCTGAAGACAATTAATAAAATAACGGGTCTGCAGAACCAAAAGAGCAAGAAATATCAGACTGACAAAAAAAGTTGGTAGGCGAAGCTTGAAAGTAACAAAAAATCGTAACAGGAAATAGATCTCAATTATAAAAATAAAAATAGATAACCAGGGTTTAACTGCTACTGCGCTGCTCCCAAGAA
>CBDVAD010000459.1:0-3295 GCA_965371875.1 uncultured bacterium | reverse complement strand
CAAGAAGAAATCTACTTTTTATTTCTACTCTGAAATCGGAGTGTAGTTCAATAGCTCGTTTTAAATATATTTCTGAATTAACATCATCTCCAAGTTTTTGATATGTCTGACCTAAAACAAGTAAAAGCATATCATCATATTCATTGTTTATAGCTTTTAGAAAATATAGTATCCCCTTCTCATAGAACCCCAGCTCACTATAGCTAAGACCAAGATATTTATAACTATCATCATTAATATAATCCAGTTCAATCGATTTTTTTATATGGTATATAGCCTGGTCCATATAAAAACGACCTTTATGATAATATGATTTTCCCAGAATATAGTTAACCTTACCTGCCAGAGGATAGGATTTCAACAAGAGTGCCTTTCGAAGATTAATTACAGCAAGATCTAATAGAGGCAGCTGTTCTTCAAGAGTAAACTGGGCTATTCCAAGATGAAAATAGGCAAAGCCATTATATATCAGGCCTTCCGCATTAAGAGGCTCTGTTGAAAGAATCTTCTCGCATTTTTCAGTCAATTCTCTGTACTTACTATCTCTCCATAATTCTTCAAGAGATTTTTCGTTCAGAGGAACTAAGTTGTCAGGACGTTTAGCTATACGGTCCTTTGCAAAGGAAATTAAAGGTATTGCAGAAAATGCAAATAAAAGAATTATTAATAGTATTATAATACTTTTAAACTTAAATTTTTTCTTTTTAGGATAACTGTATCTGCTTTCCGGAATGATCATATAAAAGATATCTTCCCTATATATAAAATAATAATAGCAGGTCTATAAGCCGGGTTCTGTTATCGACAGTCATCTATCTAAGCAAAATGTCACCACAATGCTTCAGCAACCTACCCGCAGTCATTAGGTGAACAAACCTGACTGCTGCTCGATTTTACTCCTGGTGAGGTTTACCTTGCTATCCATGTTGCCATGGACACGGTGGGCTCTTACCCCGCCTTTTCACCCTTACTTGTACGGGCCCTTGGAAAAGCTGCGCTTTTACTTATGGGCCTTTTGTAAAAAGCTACGCTTTTTACAAACAAGCGGTTTATTTTCTGCGGCACTCTCTGTAACACATACTATGTGTTCCCGGGAATTACCCGGCACCATTGTTCTACGGAGCCCGGACTTTCCTCTGAATATATCAGCGACTGTCCGACCTGCTATTGAATTTAAACAATTTATAATATTCTCTAATCGATAGTAAAGTCTATACTATCTGTATTAACCAGATCTGAAAGACCACCAGACTCTTCATCAGAGAAGGTATATTCATCGTCCTGAACAAAATCCTCTTCATAGTAGAGTATACGACTACAGTACGGACAAAAATGTATCTCTTCCCCGGCATGTACATCATTTTGAAACTGAGCAGGAAGAACCATGTGACAACCTGTACAAACATAATCTTTTACAGGAACAATACCAAGACCAGATTTGCTTTTAATTATTCTTTCAAATTTAAATAGAATTTCTTCGTCAAGACCGGGAATAATTTGGGATTCCTGTATTTTAAGTTCTTCCAGCAGTTTTTCTTTTTCAAGGCTTTCCTCTTTAATTTTATACTGCTCCTCAGCTAATTCTTCTTCCTGCTGAGATATCATCTTTTCTTCCTGTAACAGGGATATCTTTATCCCTTCAAGATCCTTTTCTTCACGCAAAATATCTTTTCTGTACTGCTGCCCTTTTTCAGTAGCAACCTTGATCTCTTTATCAAGAGCTTCATACTCCCTTTGTGTTGTAATAAGATCCATTTGTTTTTCATATTCTTCTCTTTCTCTTTCTGCTTCATCAAGAAGAAATTTTAAATGTTTAATCTTATTTTGAGTTTCTTTTAAGAGATCATTTTTCTCAATATAATCTTTCTTAAGTCTAATAAGAAGCTCATTTTTAGTATTAAGAGCTTTAGGAATCTCATAAATTTCTCTTTCCATTTGGTATTTACTGGATAAAATATCCTGGAGATTTCTCAGCTTATCGAAAACTTCCTGCATCATAGGTGCAACTCCTTAATTATCTATATAATCCTTTAATCTTCGGCTTCTTTTAGGATGTCTCAACCTTCTAAGAGCCTTAGCTTCTATCTGCCTTATTCTTTCTCTTGTAACATTGAAGTAAAGACCAACTTCTTCAAGTGTTAAGGAATATCCATCCTCAAGACCAAATCTCATCTTAAGAACCTCCTGTTCTCTTGGTGGAAGTGTAAAAAGAACTTCCTGCAATTGTTCCTGAAGAAGTCTGAATGCAGTCTGATTAGCAGGGTTTTCAATATCTTTATCTTCTATAAAGTCCCCAAGTAAAGAATCTTCTTCTTCACCAATAGGTGTCTCGAGAGATATTGGTTCCCTTGCTACGTTCTTAACAGATTTAATTCTTAGTACTGTCCATCCCAACCTTTCAGCTACTTCTTCATCAGTGGGTTCTCTACCCAGCATCTGCATAAGTTGTCTGGATTCACGAACAACTTTATTAATCTGTTCAATCATATGTACTGGAACCCTTATTGTTCTGGCCTGATCTGAAATTGAACGTGTAATTGCCTGTCTTATCCACCATGTGGCATATGTAGAAAATTTGTATCCTTTACGATACTCAAATTTCTCGACTGCTTTTATAAGTCCAATATTACCTTCCTGAACAAGGTCAAAAAAATGAAGTCCTCTGTTTGTATATTTTTTTGCAATACTGACAACCAAACGAAGATTAGCCTGAATAAGTCTGTCCTTGGCACTCTTCATTTTGATTTTCCCTTCGGAAATCTCCTTTGATCTATCAAGTATCGCGTCAATATTATCTTCAAAATTTATTTCAATGGTCTTTAATTTTTTTTCATTAACCTGGATTTGTCTTATTTTATTCTTAATTTTCTCGGCTGACAGTTGAAGCTCTTCCTCAATTTTTCTTCTTGACTCAGGGATTGCCAGGCCTCTGCCCATGGAACGTAATTCTTTTGGACTGATAATATTCAAACGTCTTTCAATTCGACGTTGCTCTTTTTTATAGTGCCGTATTTTCCTTTCAATCTCCATAAAGTAATCAGAAAAAGCAATTATTTCAGATTGATGAATATTTATTTTATGAATCTTTTTTAAGAGCAAAACTTTCTTTTTAATAAGAACACTATCTGTAATTACATCATCACCAGCTTCAATTGTTTTGGATTTAATATCCATATACTGTCTAAGAGATGTTGAAATTTCTCCTAGACTTTCACGATAAAACTGATTGAGGCGACGACGCTCAGCAAGTATCTCAGAAACTTCCTTTTTTGAGATATCCAGTTCCTTTGGATCA
>CBDVAD010000458.1:0-3305 GCA_965371875.1 uncultured bacterium | reverse complement strand
ATTTCTCTGGGATGCGCATTTGTGACATCTTTATCCATTATCTTCACACTGCCTAAGGTTGATTTCCTTAATCCCATAATAACCTCTACCAGTTCTGATTGACCATTTCCATCAACACCTGCAATTCCAAGAATCTCTCCCTTCCTTACTGCTAAGGAAACACCCTTAAGGGCCTTTAAACCCTTATTGTTATCCGCTTCAACTTTCTCCAGAACAAGGGCTGGTTCTCCCGGCACTGCTTTCTTTTTATAGGCTTTAAATATTACTTCCCGACCAACCATCATCTCTGCAAGTTCAGGTTTACTTACCTCTGAAGTTATAACTGTTTTTACTTTTTTACCTTTCCGGAGGATTGTAACCCGATCACTAATTTCTTTTACTTCATTTATTTTATGACTGATAAAAATCACAGAATAATCTGCCTTAGTGAACTGTCTGATCATGCTGAACAATTGATCAATTTCCTGAGGAATAAGAACTGCTGTCGGCTCATCCAGAACAAGTATTTTAGCTCCTCTGTAGAGTGCCTTTATTATCTCCACCCATTGCTGCTGTCCTACAGAGAGCTGCCAGACCATGGCATAGGGATCAATTCCCATACCGTATTTATCAGAATATTCCAGAATTCGCCCTGCAGATCCCTTAAGATCAAGGAATGGTTCTCTTTTTTGCTTAATTCCAAGAATTACATTCTCCACAACAGAGAGTTCAGGAATTAATTCAAAATGCTGGTAAACCATTCCAATACCATGTTTTATCGCATCCTTCGGGGAATTAAATGATACAGGATCGCCATTAATATTTATCTGACCTGAGTCGGGCGTATAAAGACCGGACAGGATATTCATTATAGTACTCTTCCCGGCGCCATTTTCACCCAGAAGGGTATGGACCTCGCCTTTTCGGAGTTCAAGGTTTATATCCTTATTAGCTATAACTCCACCAGGAAAGGTTTTGGTAATGTTTTTCATCTCCAGAATATTATCAGCCATCTGTTTTCTACCCCTTAAAGTACGGTTTACTTGATGCTTTAGGCGGAACTGCTTTTCCGACAAAACCGGCCAATGCAGCCACAGTAAGTAAATAGGGCAGCATAAGCAGAAACTGATACGGAATAGCACTTCCCCCGGCCTGAAGGCGAATCTGCAAGGCATCTCCGAATCCAAATAATAATGTGGCTCCAAGAATACCGTAAGGATTCCATTTTCCAAAAATCACAGATGCCAATGCAATAAAACCGCGCCCTGACACCATATTTTCAGAGAAGAAACTTAATAGACCGACAGACAGATATGATCCGGCAACACCAATTATCATTGATCCGAAAATGATCGTACCATATCTGATACGGAAAACGTTTATTCCTGCTGTATCAGCTGCTTCCGGATGTTCTCCCACTGACCGGATGCTTAATCCTATGGAAGTTTTTTTCATAAGATAGTATGTAAACGGAATCATCAAAAAAGCCAGATAAGCCAGACCAAACTGATTGAAAAAAGGGCCTATAATTGGAATCTCAGACAAAAAAGGGACAGCAACCCTGGTAAAAGAGGGTATTTTGGCACTGCTGGTGTTAAGTCCGAAAAATACTCTATTAACAGTTGTCGTCCCCCCCAGGGCAATGATATTAATTGCAATTCCGGTTACAATCTGATTGGCCTTTACAGTAACAACCATAAATGCAAACAAAACACCCACAATCCCGCCAACCAGCCCGGCTACCAGCGCGCCCATCCATGGGTTCTGAAAAATGTACGCTCCTATACTGCCTGCCAACGCCCCTATCAGCATAGTACCTTCAGCTCCTATATTTACTACACCTGCCTTCTCCATGTAGAGAAGCCCAATAGCAGCAATAAGAATAGGCGCGGCCACCCTAAGGTCTGCTTCTATAAACGAAGAAATAATATGTAGAACTGTATTACCTGCTTCCATTATTCCTCCTGAAATATCTTAAAAGCTTTTTACGATTTTCCGATGTCATCATCTGACCCGCAATTACGAAGACTACTACCAGGCCCTGTATGATGTAGATAACAGATATGGGGATCATGGCTATCATCTGCATCATGTTCCCTCCACTCCGGAGTGCTCCAAACAGAATCCCTCCGAATATAATTCCAACCGGTGAGTTCATACCTACAAGAGCAACTGCAATCCCGTCAAATCCATATCCCGGAGAAAAACCCTGAAACAACCTTCCCTGGATACCAAGTATCTCATTGGCTCCGGCAAGACCTCCCATGCCTCCGGCTATAAACATCACAAGTATCATAACTTTTGCCGGCTTCATTCCGGCGTATTTTGCAGCGTTGAGATTACTGCCGACTACTCTGGATTCATAACCTACTTTCAGCTTTCTGAAAAAAAACCAATATAAAAAAACACAGATAAGAGCAACGATCAAACCCCAGTGAAGTCTGGAACCTTCCATAAACCTTGGAAGAATTGCCGTATCTGTAATTGGTCTTGACTGCGGATATGTGCCTGGAGGTTCTATCAAGGGACCTGTAACAAGATAACTTATAAAATATATTGCCACGTAGTTGAACATTACTGTTGTAATAATTTCATTGGCACCGAATCTTATCTTCAGCCAGCCTACAATCAGTCCCCATACCCCGCCGCCGATAAATCCCGCAAGCAAAGTCAAAGGCAGATGAATAATCATTGGCATCCATCCAAAATTACTGCCCACAAGAGTTGCCAGAAATCCGCCCATATAAAGTTGGCCCTCGGCACCGATATTGATCAGACCTGCACGGGCAGCATAGGCAAAGCTCAGTCCTGTAAGGATAAGAGGTGTAGCTTTAACCAGTGTTTCCCAGACAGCTTTTAAGCTGCCCAATGATCCAAAGAACATTGCTCTGTACGCAGATATCGGATTGAATCCCATTAGTTTTATAATAACTGCACCAACCAGAAGGGCCGCAAAAACTGAAAGTATCTGAATAAGTAATTTCCAGACTGTTTCGGGTGAAAACAACCCACCAAGAATTTCAGTTATTTTTGAGCTCGCTGCATTCTTTTGTATAGGGTTTACTTTTGGTTCCAAAACATCAGCCCTCTTTTACATGTACGTACAACATGTATATTGTTTTATTTATTATTGTAGCAGAGTGATTATTTGTCAATGTTTATTTGCGATTTTATTAGTTATTTTTTATGTATACGGCAATCTACTGCTATATATATTGCTTATTCTATGTAATTAGTGATTATATCCCAGCGATGCAGTAATAATATCCTTGACAAATCAGTATCAAAATAGGAAAGTTTGTGTGTACCTTTACAAACAAAAAGGA
>CBDVAD010000457.1:0-3307 GCA_965371875.1 uncultured bacterium | reverse complement strand
CTCACTGCAGCTTGGAATTTCAATATTTTTAATTCTGTCATTATCATGACATTTCATACAAGTATCACTTCCTGTTTCTGCAACAATTTCCCCATGAAATTCTTCTGACACCCAACCCTCGATATGACTCCCGTATACCAGAAATCGGGCTATTTTCTTAATTTCACTGAATGATAAAAAATCGAGATGAGACATTCCAGTCATTGGGGAATAAATTTGATAATCAATCCTTTCAGCCAGTTCATCTACATAGCCTTCATCAGGTTTGGAAGCAGTAAAAGTTGATATACTATGACAACCAAAACAGTTTTCTGCATAAAGAAGCGATCCGGTAGAGTCAGAAGGAACGGATACAAATTTTTTTGATTTATCATCATCACTATAAACCATAAAAACTGTAAAAAACAGCAGAATGGTAAAAAAATATTTCATATCCATATTGATGATTATAATGATCATAAATAATAAATCAATGGTTTTATGGAAAAGAAGATATGAATTATAAAATACTCTTGACACCATGAACATATGAGCATATATTCATATGTGTAGCATGTTAAGGAGTAAAACTTTGGGTAAATATGAGATTAAAGACGAAGATTTTTTTGAACTGGCAGATTTTTTCTCTGCATTCTCCGACTCAACCAGGTTAAAAATACTGGTAAACTTGCTGGAAGGGGAAAAAACTGTTACAGAAATATGTAATTTAACAGGAATTTCACAGAGTGCTATAAGCCACCAGCTTACTAAACTCAGAATAATGAAACTGGTAAAAGGGACCAAATCCGGAAAATTCACCTATTACACACTGGATGACGAACACATAGAGACAATAATCAATTTCTCTCTCGAGCATATAATGGAACTATAGAGGATTTATAATGGCAACAACATATACCTTACACACAAATAATTTAAATTGTGCATCCTGTGCCGCTAAAATAGAAGATGATTTAAAAGCATTGGATTCTGTAATGGATGCCAGTGTTAATGTTATCAATCACACTGCAACGATTATTGCTGATTGTAATATTACAGAGCAGGTTAATACTGTTGTCAGGAAGCATGAACCTGATGTTACTTTTACAGAAACAAGGCAGATTGAAGAAACAAAATTCCCCAAACACCTTGTATGGATTTCTGTGTTTTTTATCTCATCTATGATCATTAGCAGAACTTATATAAATGAAGGCATAACACTTCTGTACACAGTTTTTTATCTTGGGATCTACCTTTTAACCGGTAAAAATGTTATCCGTGCTTTTTTCCAGAACCTGCAAAAAAGGGATTTCTTTGATGAAAATTTCCTGATGTTTATTGCAACAGCCGGAGCAATCGCTATTGGTGCCTATGAGGAAGCAGCAGGGGTTATGCTGTTTTACAGTCTTGGTGAAGCCTTTGAAGATCTGGCAGTACGTAAATCAAATAATGAGATTACCAATCTTGCAAGCCTCCAGCCCGAAAGAGCGTTTAAAATTATAAATGATACACCAGTTGAAATATTGCCTGAAAATATAACAAAAAATGATCTATTGCTGATTAAAACCGGTGAAATAGCACCAATTGATGGAGTAATTGTAGAAGGTTCTTCTAATTTTGATATGTCATCTATAACCGGAGAAGCCAATCCTGTATTTTTGGAAGTGGGGGATAAAGTAATCTCCGGATCGATATCACTCTCATCAGCTGTTTCTATAGAAGCTGAAGTTGATTATAAAGACTCCACAACGTCCAGAATAGTAAAACTGATCTCCGATGCCGTATCCAATAAGTCAGATACTGAAAAATTTATTACAAAGTTTTCCAGGATCTATACTCCTGTTGTTGTTGCTCTTGCTGTACTGGTAATTGCTATACCTATTATTCTAAAGCTGGCAGGAATTACATACTTTGAAAATAGTTTTATTAATTACTTTTATAATGGACTTATATTTCTTGTAATTTCCTGCCCCTGTGCTCTTGTACTATCGGTTCCTCTGACCTATTTTGCGGGAATAGGAAAAGCTGCAAAAATGGGTATTCTAATAAAAGGATCGTCCTATTTGGAGCAAGTAAGAAAATCAGGTACATTTATTTTTGATAAAACAGGGACCATTACGGAAGGAAAATTTGCAATAAATAAGATTTACCTACAGCCGGAAATGAAAAAAGAAATTGATGAAAAATATCTAGTACAACTTGTTGCAGCATTGGAAAATTACTCCACTCACCCGATAGCAAACGCATTTAAGCATATTGAAACAGATGGAATTAAGGCAGATGGTGTTAAAGAGATTGCCGGAACAGGGATTACCGGAGATGTAAATGGAAACAGTATAGCTGTGGGAAACAAGCGCCTGTTGCATAATTATAATTTAGAGATATCAGATTTTAATGAGACAAATGAAGGTGTCAATCTATTTGTCATTATTGATGAAAAAGCTGCTGCAACCATTTCAATACAGGATAATATCAAACGGGATGCTCAGGAAACAATGCATTATCTGCATGGCAGGGGACTAAAAACTGTTATACTATCCGGAGATTCTGAAGATAATGTTATTACTACAGCTAAAAAACTGGATATTCCTGACTACTACAGTGCTTTGCTTCCTGAGCAAAAGTTAGAAAAAATGAGAGACTTTAGGTTTCCGGATAATGTAGTTACTGCCTTAGGTGACGGAATAAATGATGCACCCTTACTGGCTGCTTCTGATATTGGCATTGCCATGGGGAGTACAGGTGCTGCACTCTCAGTCGAGATGGCAGATATTATATTTTTAGGAAACAAACTTGGCAGACTGAAATCGCTTATAAAAATTGCAAATAAAACTCATAGAGTTGTCATGGAAAATATTATTTTTATTATGACTGTAAAAATAGCTATCATGACTGCTGGTGCTTTTGGATATGCTACCCTTTGGGAAGCTGTTATTGCAGATGTCGGGGTTGCATTGATTACTGTCCTAAATTCTATTAAGATCTTTAAAGGGAATTAATATCTATCTATTTTAAAAATGGGATAGTTCTGATTTTAAAAGAAAAAGTACAAGGATATATTATGAAAAAATATCTATATTTAATGATATTGGTTCTTTTAATTATTGGTTGCTCCTCAACCCCTCAGGAAATTGAATCAAAGTCGAGAACTAACGAATATCAACAGATGAATGATGAACGCCCATTAACTTCAATTAGTAAAGACAGTAATCAATTGGCTATAAAAGGATATGACCCTGTCGCTTTTTTTACATTAGGGGAAGGTGTTATCGGTAATGAAAAGTATAGTCTGAATTATAATGAAGCTATGTGGTACTTTATAAATGAA
>CBDVAD010000456.1:0-3335 GCA_965371875.1 uncultured bacterium | reverse complement strand
AACCAGGGGATTATATCTGTTCTGATAAACAGGTAATAAAGTCTTACCTGCCTTGTCTATCCTGGAAAATAGTTCATAAGCTTCTCTTACGGTAATAGAAAGGGGTTTTTCACAGACAATGTATGGAACTTCAGTATTTTCTGCAATTTCTGCAACATGCCGGGGATGAAGACCGGATGGAGTTAAGACTGAAATTATATCCACTCCGGTTATTTTCCTATAATCAGTTATATATGGAACAGCCAGTATTTCCCCTGTTTCTTTTGCCCTTTTTTCATCGATATCGCAGACAAGAGTTATTTCTACACCTTCTGTTGCTGCAATAGCTTCTATGTGTTGCTTTGAAATACGGCCGCAGCCAACCAGGGCTATTTTTTTCATTATTAAGATCTTGAAACAACCATACCAGTGTTGGATATCTGCATATCCACAAAGCGGGCCTGTGCATTAGGAGGCTCGGCATTAAGTATATTTTTAATTTTTTGTGCAGCTTCAGGACTTTTCGCACAGATATAGAGGTATCCACCTCCGCCTGCACCGGGAAGTTTAAATCCTATAGATAGATCTTCTATTCTGTTGATTATAGATTCAATCTCCGGATTTGAAGTACCTGGATCAATACGTTTGTTCAAAGCCCAGGTACGAGCAATTTTTCTTCCATACTCTTCATAATTCCCCTGCCCAATAACTTCCCAGGTATCAATTGCATGCTGTTTCATCTCATGAAGAACAGATAAACGTTCCCTTTCATTAAGAAACATTCCCTCCACAATTTCAGAAAGAAGATTTTTTGCAACCCTGGTTATTCCGGTATAATATAGAAGCATGGAGGATTGATAAGTCGGATCAGTAAACAGCTTATCCGGAAGCCATCGAATACGGGGGCTTTGGTCCCAACCACTCTCTGTTTCAAGAAGTTTTACTCCTGGAATCACTCCTCCATACTGATCCTGCCAGCCACCCCCTGTAGTCAATAACTGTTCCAATCCAAGTGTACGGTTACAAATTTCAAAAGAATCCCACCCAAGTGTACAAAAATCTGATAAACCTCCAAGGATGGTCGCTGCTAAATTAGAACTGGTACCCATCCCCGACCCTTTAGGAATAGCGGCAAGAAAAGATATCTCAATTCCACTTCCAAAATCCTCCAATTGTGACAGTAGGTCCGGATAGTATTGTGAAGAGAAAGACGGATGAAAACCAGATAAGCAGAGTGCAGCCTTAGGTATGGCGAATGGGGATCCAACCTTATTATATTCCGATAGTTTATCATAAGTAGTAATTATCTCCCTCTCCCCCAAATCGATGGAACGAAGTGTAATTGCCCTTGTAGATGAAGGACGTATAAAAGCCTGTAACGGGGGTTGCCCATTCAACTCAAGAGAAATATTCACAACCTTCCCACCTGCCAGAACACTGTATGGGGGAGTATCGGTCCATCCGCCGGCTAAATCAATCCGTACCGGACATCTTGACCAAACAATCTGATCCTCATAAACATTTTTTACAGGGAATACCTTTTTCTTTGTTATTGGTTCGAGAATACTACTTTGAAGAATTTTAAAAGCTTCATCACGATTTTTATTTTCAGGTTTTCCATAGTAGCGACAAACCCTGGATCGGAACATCTGATCATGGGTTCTTAAAAGGGAATCTTCTCCTTCTTCCAGGGGTTGAGGTAAGGAAATATTAAAAGATGTAAATTCTCTGGCAGCATGATCAAGATCAATCTGAAAAAAAACACTTCTGGTGTAATTTTTTCTTAGCTGAGCCCAATTGAGACTTCGATAACCTTCTCTTTGTCCTTCTAGAGCCATGAGGTTGATCCGCTCTGAAATATCATTTGCAGAAAGCCTTTCACTATTCAACCAGAGCTTTTTCCCAATCCCTTCACTGCTAATCATCCATTGTATGAGTTCCCCGGTTGATTCATCGGAAGCTATAACCGGAAAAAGAGGAGCCTCCTGAATATCCTGTTCAATATCCAAACCGCTCTCTTTCAGATTTAAATTTCGTTTATTCATCCAGCTTAGAAAAGAAAATCCAAGATATCTTGTAGATGAATTCCCAAGAGCACCACGAAAAGGGTCATCTATACCATATGGCCGTATAACATACTTTCCCTCTCCTACAGGAGATATATCAAGGCAGATTCCTTTAGGAACCCTAAGTGACCAGTTATTATCGGGTATACCTGAAAAAACCTGATTTCCTCCAAGTTTCCACTTCGAATTTATACAGGAGTTTTCAATCCATAAGTTAGCCTGGTGAGATGAAAGGGAGACATCAACCTGAGAATTCTGAATAAACATGGAAGGATGGGGTTTTACATTCCGCGTCCAGATAACCTTTTGATCAGAAACCTTATTCTGTAATGCCAAAGAGGAGGAAATAATCTCTCCACTGGAACCAAAATGGTAAAATTCTCCTTTTGGAAGATTTATAATTGATGTTTTAAGTGCAGCAATTTCAGGATCTATCTCTTTTGGATTCTCTCCAAGAGCAAGCCCAAAGGCTCCATAAAAATCATATAAAGAAGGAATACCATTTTTATAATCAGCATTATTCATATCCCAGCCGCATTTTTTCATTAGCACCTGGACAGCTCTGTCACTAAGAATCCATATTCCTAAATCAACATAAAACAGATTATCAACTGCCAACTCCCTAAGGGTAGAAGTTGACGGTTTCTGAAGCATATATTCCAGAGTCTCCGGATTTCCCCGGGGGCAAACAAACACGCCATGACGGGAAGCCAGAGAAGGGTCTACAGACAATCCAAAACTAATAATATCAGAATCGGGTAGATCTGAAAAATTCTCATCTGAAAGTATCAATGCATCCCCACTGGCCAGAAGGACATGGGATGAAGAGGGTGCTGAATCGATCAATTTTTCCAGTAGTGGCAGTTGAAGGTCAAGAAGGGTTTGATTCAAGCGTTGTCCACGCTCCCATCTGTACACAGGGATTGGAAGAAGCAGCTTACCCATGGAAGCATACGCGGGAAGTCTACGGCTCTGCCCTCCACCATGAATGAGAATACGCTTCTCCCTGGATAGCCAGTCCGAAAAAACTGTTCCTGTATTCTGACTCTGCCAGGCCTCGGTTAAAAGCCATGCAGTACCGCCACCGGATCCAACCTTTTCTCCCACAGGATCCGAAGAACAGAACCAATCCTCTTCTGATCTACCAGAAAGCTTATGAAATGATCCTATTGATTTTTCGGGTAGAGACACCAAATAACGCATGTTAAATCCTAATACTCAAGAGTATTCACAGTACCATTATAATCCGCAGATGAACGCGGATAGACGCAGATTTTTACAAAATTTTAT
>CBDVAD010000455.1:0-3339 GCA_965371875.1 uncultured bacterium | reverse complement strand
ATAGATTCTGATAAAGTTGAATACGCAAGGGGTATACTGTTTAGAGGTAATGAAGTCGGCCAGATGATGAAGGTTGTCGGAGAAGAAGGTACAAGTATAGATGACTTTTTAATCTATCTTAAAGCCGATTTTCTTGATTATGTTTATCTCCAGCAAAACTCTTTTGATCCTGTAGATGCTGCTGTAAGTGTGGAAAGACAGGAATATCTTTTTAATATTCTACTGGATGTTCTTTCCGGAAAGTTTGACCTTGAGACAAAGGCGGATGCAAGACAGTTTTTTAACCGGCTGCGTCAGAACTTTCTTGATTATAACGGATCTGAGTGGAAGAGTGATGATTTTAAGAAATATGAGAAAACTATACTTAATATGATTAATGATAAAAAGATCGGTGTTCTGGAAGATGCCGGTATTTTCCAGAAGGTTTAGAAAGGCGGTATTACGAAATGCGTAAAGTTTACAGTAAAATTGAATCTATATCGGGAAATGTAATAACTGTATCTGCTGAAGGTGTAAACTATAATGATTTAGCAGTTGTAACATCATCCCATGGAGAATCCCTGGCAAATGTTATTAGAATGAGCGGGGAAAGTGTTTCTCTTCAGGTTTTTTCCGGTGGTCGTGGTGTTTCAACCGGAGATGAAGTAAGATTTCTCGGACACCCTATGCAGGTTTCTTATTCGGAGAACCTGTTAGGTCGAATATTCACAGGAAGTGGAGTGCCCAGGGACAATGGACCGGTACTTTCAGATAATATGATTGAGATTGGCGGACCTTCCGTAAATCCTGCAAAAAGAATTATTCCCCGAAACATGATACGAACTGGTATTCCGATGATTGATGTTTTTAACTCTTTGGTTGAATCACAGAAACTGCCAATATTTTCTGTTTCAGGTGAACCTTATAATGAGCTGCTTGCACGTATTGCGATGCAGGCAGAAGTTGATATGATTATTTTGGGTGGAATGGGACTAAAGTACGACGATTATCTTTTCTTCAAAGAAACTCTCGAAGAGGGTGGAGCTATGAGCCGGACAATATTCTTTGTTCATACTGCTGCCGATCCTATTGTTGAATGTCTGCTTGTACCAGACATGAGTCTTGCTGTAGCTGAAAAATTTGCTCTGGAAGGTAAAAAAGTTCTTGTTCTGTTAACAGATATGACAAACTTCGCAGATGCTATGAAAGAGATTGCTATTACTATGGAGCAGGTTCCTTCAAACAGAGGGTATCCCGGAGATCTTTACAGTCAGCTGGCCTCCAGATATGAAAAGGCTGTTGACTTTGAGGGCGCAGGTTCTATTACCATTCTGGCTGTAACTACAATGCCTGGTGATGATGTAACACATCCTGTTCCCGATAATACAGGATATATTACAGAAGGACAGTACTATCTGCGTAATGGCAGAATTGAACCTTTCGGTTCTCTTTCAAGACTTAAACAGATGGTTAATAAAGATTCCAGAGAAGATCATAGAGCTCTTATGGATGGTATGATCAAACTATATGCTGCTTATAAAGAATCTTTAGAAAAAAAATCCATGGGATTCAGAATGTCTGAATGGGATGATAAGCTGTTAAAGTACGGTGATCTGTTTGAAAATCAAATGATGGATCTATCAGTAAATATTTCTCTCGAGGAAGCACTTGATAGCGGTTGGAAGATTCTTGCAGATTCATTTACTCCCGAGGAAACAGGATTAAGAACTGAACTTATTAATAGCTTCTGGCCTGGAGAAAAATCTTCTGAAAAGGAAAGTAATTAGTCTATGGCTACCATAAAGCTTACTAAAAATGAGCTTAAATCTCAAAAAGATGCCTTGAAGCGCTTTCAGAGGTATCTGCCAACACTGATACTTAAGAAACAGCAGCTTCAGATGGTTATCAGGCAGGTTGAGGTAAAGATAAAGGAAGTAGAGGCTCTGCGTAATAAGCTCTACAGCTCTCTTCAAATATGGATAGCAGTATATGGTGAGGATATTGATTTAACACCACTTATTAAAATAGAACGGGTATTAAAAGATAATGGCAATATTGCCGGTGTGGATATTCCGATTTTTAATGAGCTTACATTTGAAGCTGTTGAATATAATATATTTACTATGCCTCTATGGATAGATAAGGGGCTTGAAGCTATTAAGGCCATGGCTGCATTTGATGCAGAAATAGAGGTACTTAGAGAACAGATCAGACTATTGGGTAATGAACTTAGAGTTACTACCCAGCGGGTAAATTTGTTTGAAAAGGTAAAAATACCAGTTACGAAAGAGAATATCAGGAAAATCCAGATATATCTGGGAGATCAGCAGACAGCAGCCGTTGTTCGCGGAAAGATGGCAAAAAACAAGATTGTGAAGGTGTCGTAGTAATGATTGTTCCAATGAAGAAAATTTTCCTTCTGCTTCTTAATTCTCAAAAAAATGAGGCTCTTAAAAAGCTTAAGGATATTGGTGTTGTTCATTTAGAAGATATAAAAGGGTCAAGTGAAAAACTGGATGTTATACAGGCTGAAAGAGATGTAGTCCAGCGAAGTATTTCTATTCTTCCTGATGGAAAGAAAAAAGATGCTAAATCTGTATCCTATGACAGAGAAGAAACTCTGGAAATATCTAAAAGAATCATCAACCTGAATGATGATTTGAAATCTATTACTGATATATTATCATTAACTCAAAAAGAAATTGAGAGAATTGAGGTATGGGGTGATTTTGATCCCGGTGAAATTGATCTTTTAAAAAATAGTGGAGTTAATTTCAAATTCTATGAATTAAAGAAATCTGACTATAAGAATCTACCGGAGAATCTTACAATTTTTACAATAGCTCAATCAAAGTCTTCAGGGTTCTATGTAACAATAAATGATACTACAGAGGCTTTGCTTGATTTTGAAGAAGTATTAATACCTAAAGTTGGTCTTAGCAAGCTTTATTTAGTGTTGGAAGATAAAAATACTCTAAAAACTAAAATTGAAAAAGAGATTGAAACACTTTCTGATTCAAAGTTCGCTCTTAAAGAATTTCTTGCCGATTATAACGATGAAATTGAGTTTGAGAATATTTATTCAGGTCTTTCTGTCGATGGTTCAATAGCTTATTTACAAGGTTTTATGCCCATTGAAAATACAGAATTAATAAAGAATGAAGCAGCTTCCAATGGTTGGGCGATAATGCTCAGGGAACCTGAATATGAAGACCATGTTCCGACACTTGTAAGGAATTCAAAAATAGTAAGAATAATACAACCTGTTTTTGATTTTCTTGGTACAATTCCGGGATATCGGGAAAGGGATATCAGTTTTTTCTTTCTTATCTTTTTTAGTATATTTTTTGCAATGATAAT
>CBDVAD010000454.1:0-3344 GCA_965371875.1 uncultured bacterium | reverse complement strand
CCCCCCCAATAATCAGGAAGCTGCTCCTGTAAAGGCAATCGTATCCCCCCATGCCGGATGGACTCACTGCGACAGAGTTATGGCTTCCGCATATTCTGAAGTTAAAAATAGAGATATTGAAACAGTAGTTATTCTCAGCAGAGTACACAGGGAACCTGCAAAAGCTGTTTTTCTACCTCAATTTAGATCCTTTACGACACCGTTGGGAGAACTTAAAGTTGATCAGACAATTTTGACAGACCTTGCAGAAAACAGCAAAATCTTTAAATTTGACAACATACCTCATGTAGAAGAACATTCCATCGAAGTACAGCTGCCTTTTCTTAAATATCTATGGCCGGAGGTAAAAATAGTCCCTATCCTTACAGGGAAATCCTCAGTTTCATTAGTTAATAAACTGGCAACTTCTTTAAGTGAAATCTTAAAGGATAAACTGGAAAAAACTCTCTTTGTTATATCTTCCAGCAGCTCATCCTATGATTCCGCAGAAAAGACCAGAAAAGAAGCTGATAAATTTATTTCTCTGCTTAACAGCAAAGACAAATGGGAATTACTGCCGGATATGCTTAATAAGGGTGAAATCGGAGCATGCAGTGCTGATTGTCTTTATGCAGTATTAAAAGTTCAGAAAGAAAATGTTTCCATCGAAATGCTTGATATGGAATATGATCAAACTTCAGACCCGGAAGAAAAACGGGTATGTTTTGGTGCATTTTCACTTAGATAGGCCTGGTCGGGACTTCGTCCCTGCTCGGCCATGCAACCTGCCTGGTCGCGCGCTTCGCTTGCTGCTCGGCCATGCATCCTAAGGAGAAAAATAATGGAATTTTCACTTACAGAAAATGAAAAAACAATTCTTTTATCCACAGCCAGAGAAAGTATTAAATCACAGCTGGAAAATAGAGATGGCATCTATGAAAAGGCCACTGAAAAAATCAAAACACCCTTTGGATCCTTTGTAACCCTTCATATTGATGAGAAATTAAGAGGATGTATAGGTCATATGCTTCCTATAAAATCCCTTATAGAAGATATAAAAATATTGGCAAGGGAAAGTGCCTTCCACGATCCAAGATTCCCAGGTGTAAAAAATATAAAAGAATTAGATGCTATTGATATAGAAATATCAGTATTATCCCCTCTTGAACCTTCTTCGACCGAAGAAGTAATAGTTGGTAAACACGGCATAATAATGAAAAACGGGTATAACTCAGGAGTTCTTCTTCCCCAGGTCCCTGTAGAACAAGGCTGGAACAGAGAAGAGTTTCTAACACAGACATGTCGTAAGGCAGGTATGCAGGGAGATTGCTGGAAAGATCCTGGAACACAGATCGAAACCTTTACGGCAGTTATTTTTGGTGAAAAACCGTAGGGGCGACCGGCCGGTCACCCCTACGGTGAATTTAAAAACCTGGTAATCTCTTCCCGAATCAAATCCACATCTTCAGGATGAAACCATTTCACATCAGGCAGTGCCTTGAAAAATGTCATCTGTCTTTTTGCATAACGCCGTGAATTCATTTTTATCATGTCCCGTATATCAGTATGGGTAAATTCCCCTGTTTTTTTCATTAAGAAAAACTCTCTGTATCCTATACCCTTCATACCGGGATCAGTTTCTGTTAAACCTTGTTCAAAACATCTCTTTATCTCACTACAAAGACCTGCTTTAAACATCTCATCTACACGCTGATCAATCCTTCCATACAGTTCTGTCCTCTCTCTGCCAAGACCCAGAATAAGGGGATCAATTCCCGGACGGAGGGATTCACAGGATTTGAAGCCGGATTGAGGCTTTCCGCTTCCACGGTTGACTTCCAGGGCTCTAAGAATTCTGTATTTATCATTTGGGTGTACCTTCTGAGCTCTCACCGGATCTACTTCCTCCAGCTCACGGTACAGAGCAGCAATACCCATTTTCTTTAAATCGGTCTGAACCTTCTCCCTGATCCCTTTTTCTATTTCGGGAATTTGAGGAAGACCAAAAAGATAATTTTTGAAATAAAATGCTGTTCCTCCGCAAATAACAGGAATATTTCCTCTTGCTGCTATCTCAGACACCAGCTTATCTGCGAGTCTTACAAAATCACCTGTATGAAACTGCTCCCGGGGAGAACATATATCTATAAGATGATGTGGTATCTTGTCGAGGAGCTCACTGGCAGGTTTTGCTGTACCAATATCAAGAGACCGGTACACCTGCATAGAGTCTGCATTTAATATTTCAAATTTTTCTTTAAACAGCCTGGATATAATTTCTGTTTTTCCGACTGCTGTCGGGCCAAACAGAAAAATTATTTTCATTCTTCTAGTTGATATTCTACTTTTTCATTAAGCACCTGATCAATAGATTCGGTAACAACTTTTTTCCCTTTTTCAGCCATTTCAAAATCTTCGCCGGACGCAGTGATCTGATCTGCTCTCTTAATTATTGCACAGGTCAATGTGTAGGCATTTTTATCTTTACTGATAAGAATATCTAAAGGAATACTCATCAAATAATCTCCTTAAGGATTGAGGTCAGTGCACTATATCAGATTTCTATACTATTGTAAAGAATCCACAGCCCCAAGGATTATTTCGACAACCTCTTCTACATTATTAATATTAGTATCTATAATAAGATCCGCAAAATCATACTTATTATTATCAATTGCATATGTTTTTTTATATCTGGCGCTGTCTTTTTGATCCCGGTCTTCTGTTTCTGCAATTTTCTCTTCCAATGTTCCATTTTCACGACCCGCTATCCTGCCGGCTCTTACATCCGGAGATGCTGTTAAATAAACCTTAAGATCGGCATCATCAATCATCCATATTGCCAGTCTTGATCCCAAAACACAGTTACCACCCGCCGCAAGATACACCTGCTTCTTATCCAGTTCCATATCAATAGCATTACTTTCCTCAGCCAGTTGTCTGAGTGCATCAAAACTTATACCTCTCTCTTCTGCCATTGTACGGAATGTATAGTTTATAAATTTAAGGTCCAGCTTATCTGCAACCATTTTACTAACTGTAGTATTTCCACACCCACTCTTACCGGAAATTGCAATTTTAATATTATTCAACATTTCTTAACTGCTCTCTTATCTTTTCTACTGCTTCTTTAGCCTCAATCACAGCCTGACTTATTTCCAGCATATTACTCTTTGAACCTATGGTATTTATCTCTCTGTTCATCTCCTGACAAAGGAAATCAAGCTTCTTGGCGACTGGGATTTTCCTGTGAAGAGTGTTACAGAACTGTTCAAGATGGTTCGATAATCGTGCAAGCTCTTCACCTATTCCATACTTCATTAAAAGAATTGCTGTTTCTGCAAGAACCCTGTTTTCGTCAATAT